>CAMVNV010000036.1 GCA_947168935.1 uncultured Butyrivibrio sp.
TGTTGATATACACAGGTTGTATATTATTACAGCGCACTGATATAGTCCTTTTATTTGTTCATCCATTGAAATTATGTCCCCAAGAAGCATAGCCTTCATAACGGATGCGTCCTCTTCATTAAAAGTGGCATCTAAGATACCGGACAGATGCATTCTCAGTTTATACAAGCCTTCCTTAAATGTATCAGGATCATAATCCCTGGCTTCTACAAATCCTTCTCTTATCTGATATTCAATTTTTAAGATCTTATAATATTCGCGGCTGTCAAATTCACCGGGATTACTGGCTCTGTTAAAAGCATAGTATTCCCCCTGAACATTAACCTTTTCACCTATTTGTGGAATAGTTTCGAAAATGCTCTGATACGAAGACGAAAGATATACTTTTACTATAGTATCATCTTTCCCTGATTCTTTGATATATAAAACTTGTACCTTATTTCCATCAAAATCGGTTCCGGTCTCTTTAGATGTGACCCTTCCCGATACAGTGATAACTTCCCCGTTCTCTTTGGCCAGATCAGAATAGTCCGGTGGATAGAACTTAAGGAATATATAAACAGCCGCCACAAATGCCATTACAAAAAGGCATAGTGGACGCTTAAACATATTAACTCCTAATTTGTAACTTATATAAAAAACTTATTACTCGATATTTATTTCAAGATTTCTTTCAAATGTTCCGGAAAGACTGATGCTGTCCATAAATTTAACATCCTTGTTTCCGTCAACTGTGATCTGAACTTTATTAACTTCAGTAAAGTCAGAAAGTGTATTAACTATTGAATAGATAGCTGTCTGAGCAGTTACAGCGTACGGCTCAGTAGTAAATGCTGAATTTAGATCAACGTAGCAGATACCATCTCTAACTGTAATAGAATTGATGACTGTCTCAGGGTTGATCGTAGGATAAACTTCATCCGTATTAGGACCAGCAATAAGCTGTTCAAGCGCAATCTTCTCCATAGAGATATTACTGTTAAATACAACTGTACGATAAACCTTTACAAGGCCGTCTCCTTCTTCATTGGTGAAGTAAAGGGTAAGTGTAACCTTTTCGTATGTATTGATCTCATTACCTGCATTATAGATGAAGGTATCCTCTGTCATTCCTCCAACTACAGTTCCTGAAGCGTCAGTCAAAGGGCTTCCATTAACCTGAAATGTAACTGTCTTAACAGCTTCAATCTGTGTCAGAGTGCGCACCATTGCTGCTCTGTCAAGGATCTCTGTAACATGCTCAACAGAATTGTAGGACTCATCAAAGTTCAAAATAAGGCTGTCATCTGTAAGGCTGTAATCGATAAGGGCGATCCTGCCTGCAAGAGGAGCTTCATAAGAAAATGTGTCAGGATTCTTGGAAAGCTGCTCTATAAGCTCAGCAATAACAGCTTCTGTGTCATTTATATCAGAAGTAAGAGTATAGTCATCTGCTATTATTCCTGTCTCTGCGGAGTTAACATAATAGATCTTAACTTCACTTGCGTCATTGCTTTCAGATTTACCGATAACTCCTGAGTTACCCGCGCAGGCAGATAAGATCATACTTGTTGTAAGGCAAAGCGCTGCCACACCTTTTTTACCTAGTCCGCTCTTTATTCTATTTTTCAGAGAAAAGATAATGCTGTTCATTCTAACTCTGTTTCTCCCTATAAATCACTTTTAACCCAAATTACTTAGCATAGCTAAGAGGTATCGTAACAGTAAATGTCGTTCCCTCACCGAGAACACTGTCTACATCAATTGATCCACGATGCATAAGTATCGCACTCTTTGTAATTGAAAGACCAAGACCTGTTCCACCGATCTCTCTGGATCTGGACTTGTCTACTCTGTAGAACCTGTTAAATATAAGCTCCGTAGAATCTTCCGGGATACCAACACCGGAATCGGAAATAGTTATTGTAAAGGACTGATGATCTGCATCAAGTATTACCTTAACCCAGCCCTGTTCCTTATTGTATTTGATAGCATTCTCAACAATATTCATTATTGCAAGTGAAAGCTTAACTTCATCAATCTCAGCTGTAACTGGACGTCTTGAATCAAATGTCAGCTCGATATTGTTCTTTCTTGCAATAGGACGAAGTCTCTTAAGTATGATCTCTGTCATCTCGTTGACATCAACTGTTGATATATTAAGCTGTGCCGATGTCTTATCCATCTTAACAAGAGACAGAAGGTCATCGATGATCGTTGCTTCCCTGTCAACTTCCTTACTGATATCCTGCATGAAGTCCTGATACATCTCTATAGGAGCATCAGGCTGAGCTACAAGTGTATCAGCAAGAACCTTCATGGATGTAATAGGTGTCTTAAGCTCGTGTGACACGTTGGAAACGAATTCCTGACGTGACTCATCCAGAGTCTTCATCCTGCTCTGAAGCTGGTTAAAAGCCGTAACAATATGCTCTGTCTCCAGATAATCAGGAACAGAGATATCCTCATTAGTAAATCCAGCTTTTATGTCATTAATGGCACTGGTGATCCTGTCGAAGGGCTTAAGCAGAATATTGGCTGCAAACAAAGAAAACATAAATATAATTATGATAATTATGAGTTCTATGGAGCTTGCATTCTGATTAAGGATATCAAGGGTCGTACTTATGTTATCCGTAGATACACTGGTGAGAATAACTCCTACAACCTGCTCTTCTTCTACCTCATTACCGGATTCATCTTCTGTGATCACGATCTGGGTGATAGGCGTAGTAATCTCAATATAACCATTATTAGCATCATAAACAGATGTTGTTCCGTTATCGCCATGTTTAAGGCACTTTACAACTTCTTCAGAAATAATGGTCTTCTTCTCACTTATTCCGTAAGTATCCTTGATAATTTTAAGATTGTCATCGATGATCATGACACGGCCATCATAAAGATTGGCCAGCATGTCAAGCTCAGCTCCGACAATTTCAGATGAGGTATCCTGCAGGTATCCATAGGTGATCAGATGATCAGCCAGAATACGTGCCTGTGTCTGTGCCTCAGTTGTACGAACTGCAACTGCACGTCCCTCATACGTTTCAATAATCGCAAAGTGAACGACCTGGCAGGAAATAAATCCTGTCACAAAGATCAGTATAAAGATACGTGCACGCAGGCTTCTGAATAGATTAACTATCTTTAATTTATGTATTATTTCACTAAAAACTGATTTAAGGTTCATACTAGATTATGCCTGAAAATAATATCCTGAGCCCCACTTTGTTCTAACATATCTAGGCTCGCTTGGATTAGACTCAAGCTTCTCACGAAGTCTTCTAACATGAACGTCAACCGTTCTTACATCTCCCGGATACTCATCGCCCCAGATATCTGTAAGAAGTTCATCACGTGAAAAGACCTTGCCAGAATGTGCAGCAAGAAGTTCAAGAACCTCAAACTCACGGCTTGTAAGGCTTATCTCCTTATCTCTTACGAATACTCTTCTGTACTCTTTGTTGATCTTAAGATCACCAAATACCATCTCAGACATGGATTCTACAGAAGCAGAACGGCGAATGATCGCTTTGATCCTTGCCTTTACTTCAAGTATATTAAATGGTTTTGTGATATAGTCATCAGCACCGTATTCAAGGCCCAGGATCTTGTCCATATCATCACCTTTAGCTGTAAGCATGATAACCGGAACATTACTGAACTCTCTAATAGCCTGACATACATCAAATCCTGAAAGCTCTGGAAGCATAACATCCAGAAGGATAATATCATATTTGTTAGTCTTGGCCAGTTCCAAAGCCTCTGCACCGTCATACGCGCAGTCAACTTCCATATCATCCTGTTCCAAGCTAAATTTAAGTCCCTTTACTATTGACTTTTCATCATCTACAACAAGTGCTTTACGTGACATTTTGTCCCCACTTTCTATACTGTTATTCTGTCTTTGATCTGTTCAAAAACTTTATCTTTTATTCCACTGACCTTCATAATATCTTCGATACTCTGAAAAGGTCCGTTTTGCTCACGATAGGTTATGATGGCATTGGCTCTTGACTCTCCAATACCGCTCAATGTACATAATTCTTCGACTGTAGCTGTGTTTATGTTGACCAGACCGCTAGTATCTGAAACATTACCGGAATCTGTTGTTACGTTCTTATTAGTATCTACAGCCTCTCCATCAGAGTTAAGAACAAATTGATCGCCCTGTTCTCCACCTGCCAAAGTTCCCGAAGTATGGTCGCTATCCCCGGATTCTTTAAGCTGTCTGACTTCATCTACGGTAGGTACCTGGATTTTCATGCCATCAGAGACTATCATTGCAAGATTAAGGTACTGGCTATCAGCTTCATCGCTAAAACCGCCTGCTGCCTCAACAGCATCTGCTATCCTTGAACCTTCAGAAAGCTCGTATACACCGCTACAATTAACAGCTCCGCATACATATACCACAATGGTAACATCAGATTCATCAGAACCTGATGAACTTGCACCAGTGCTACCATTCAAATCCAAGGCATCCCCGGTATCTGCCACTAAAGCGTGGTCATCGCCACCGTCCTCTTCCATACTGCTTTCAGCAGATGATTCCTTACTTTGTAAAACCTGATAATCATTTGATCCGCAACCACTAAGCAGAGTAGTTACAGCTAATACAGCCAGAAAACAACCGGCTTTTGATCTTATTTTCTGCATGTTCCTCCCGTAAGAGAATCCCGCCATGCATACATACTTTATTTTATTTCAAAAACAAAGACCTTGCAAGTCCTTTTAAGCTTGCAAGGTCACTATTTATCATATATTTTTTATCTATATAATGAGTAACAGCTTTTATTCAGTCATTCCCTCATCATAATACTCTTCTGCCTGGGTCCAGGTCGCATCTCCATAAAAATCTATCGGCGCCTCTTCAACAATCTGTTCACTGCCTGACACCTGGGTTTTGACCTTACTGGATACGTTTCTGAGTGTTTCGTTAGGATCAGCACCTTCCCAGATTTCCTCAAAAGCTATCTCAAGCTGCATCCAGAAATTAGATGTAGCGATCATCTTGGGCATAGGAACAGATTCTTCATAGGCTTCCATAAATCCGGCTATACCTGCCTGATTGTGCTTAACGTTTTTGTTTGTAGAAACCTTGCCAGTCATCTCATAGAGATTATCATCATATCTGCCGCACAGATATTCTGCAGCATCGTTTGCCTCTTTTGGATGTTCTGAGTATCCGTTAACAACGATACATCTTGTAACTGACATGGTCCTTGTATCTACACCATCCATAAGAGAAGGCATAGGAATGACTCCATATTCATACGGGCACTCACCATCTTGCTGGGCTTTGGCAATTGACTCAAGAGCATCTGTAGTTGCAAGTGTAAATACTATCTTGCCCCCAATGAAATCCTGTATGATCTCCTGATAGGGAGATGTATGTGAATCAATAGCAAAAAACTGATTGAGCTGCTGATACAGATCCATACATCTGATCGTATTTTCATTATAAATATCTATGAGCTGAGAATTATCTCCAGCCTCACCACCAATATTTATATAATTACCAACGAAGAAATAATTATAAAAAATATCAGATACATCCCACTTAAATACCGCTTCAACTTCCTGAGGCGCATTATAAGTCTCAGCGAACTTGATGATATCTGTTATAGTATTAGGGAGCATCTCACCAACTCGCTGAGCAACCTGTTCATCAGTGATCTCAACAGAGCCTTCAAAAGAAGCACTGTCTGAAGCTTCAGGGTCTGCAGAACTATCAGGTTCTTCTTCCAGATTTTCGAGATAGTATTCATTCTCAAGTGAATCTCGGGCTGCATTTTCCAGATAAGTTTTGTTGTACAAAAGAGTACTGGTCTCGAAATAATAAGGATAAGCAATATATTGGCCATTATAAGTTACACTTTTAAGCGCAGCCTGAGGATACTGACTATCAGAAAGTGTCGAGCTTTCAACAGGAGTAGCAAGTCCTGCCAGGTATGCTTTTTCTAATGAATCATTCGTAAGAATATACAGATCAGGATACATCTCACCTGCCGCTGAAGCAGCTGAAATATTCTCAAGATATTCAAGGGCAGAAACCAGAGTAGGCTCAAGCCTTGTATTTTTATGTGTGTCATTATAGGTCAATGACAACTGAAGAAGGTAATCTGTAAGCGCATCATCATCATACCAGAGCCTTATAGTTGTCTTTTTGGTGGCAAAAAACGAACTGTTTTCACCGGATAATACGCTTCCTCCATGCTTTGCACAAAACATGGAAATAAAAAGTACGCATACTGTCAGAATAACAGACAGAAATCTTTTTTTCTTAGTCATCAAAAAAATCTCCCAATATTATCCAGGCACAGTATACGCACAATGAAGAATGATCAAACTTCCTGCAGACAAGCATCAAGTATGTCTATCATCTGATCAACATTTTCTTTTGTGATAACAAGCGGTGGAACAAAGCGGATTATTTCAGCTCCCGCATTAATAAGGATAAGTCCCTTGTCCATAGCTTTTACAATAATATCAGCAACCGGTCTGTCAAAAACCAGTCCTTGCATAAGCCCGGCTCCGCGCCTGGTAGTTATAAAATCGTATTTATTTACAAGCTCATCAAGCCTTTTTTCAAGGTATGGAGCTACTGAATTCACATTGTCTATTATATTGTACTGCTCAAATAAATCAAGCACCTTGCTTATAGCAGCGCATGCAAGCGGGTTTCCGCCGTATGTTGTGCCGTGATCTCCTGCCTTTAGTGAGTTCTGTCCCACTTTCTCGTTAAGAAGGAACGCTCCAACAGGTACGCCGCATCCAAGAGCCTTGGCACAGGTCATGATATCAGGCTTAATGCCGTACTTCTGCCATGCGAACATGTATCCGGTCCTGCCCATTCCGCACTGGATCTCGTCAAGAATAAGGAGGATATCCTTTTCATCACATAATGCGCGAACTTTTTTAAGGAACTCTTCCTGAGCCGGGAAAATGCCTCCCTCGCCCTGAACAGTCTCCATGATTATAGCACATGTTTTATCATTTACGTTCTCCAAGATGCTATCAAAATCATTCATCCTGGCAAAGCGGACATTGCCTATCATGGGCTCAAATGGCTCGCGATACTTTGGATTGCCAGTCACAGACAGAGCTCCAAAGGTTCTTCCATGGAAGGAATGCTCCATTGCTATTATTTCGTGATCATTTTTTCCATCCTTAAGAAAGGCATATTTTCTGGCAGCTTTTAAAGCGCCTTCAACAGCCTCTGCTCCTGAATTGGTAAAAAAGACGCGGTCCATACCGCTGACTTTTTTGAGTTTTCTTGCAGCATCCACTGCAGGAACGTTGTAATAATAGTTTGAGGTATGAATAACCTTGTCGATCTGAGCTTTAAGGGCATCATTGTACTCTTTGTTGTTATAGCCAAGGGCAAATACAGCGATACCTGACACAAAATCAAGATATTCTTTTCCCTCAATATCATAAAGATGAACGCCATCGCCGTGATCAAGGACTACCTGATAGCGGTTATAGGTGTGAAGAAGGTCGTTTTCAGCTTCTTCTATATATTCCTTCATTTTTTCAGACATACCATTCCTCCTGACACTAAAACCTGTCTAAATTATTTATCATCTGCTGCCATCACGGTGCAGACATTTACTTTCTTCTCACACTGCCTGTTCGTCAGTATCATTAAGGAACATGGTTCCGATACCTCTGTTAGTAAATATCTCAAGAAGCAGGCAATGAGGGATCCTTCCGTCAAGGATATGGACTCTGTTAACGCCCTCTCTTACAGCTGACACACAGTTTCCAAGCTTAGGAAGCATTCCGCCTCCGATCTGGCCTGATGAGATGAGCTCATCAGCTTCTGAGCATGTCAGACGGCTGATAAGAGAATCCTTGTCGTTGATATCCTTGTAAACGCCTTCAATATCAGTAAGGAATGCAAGCTTCTCAGCGCCCACTGCCTTAGCGATAGCGCAGGCTGCATCGTCTGCGTTGATGTTGTAGGTTTCAAAATTATCATCAAGACCAATCGGTGCAATAATCGGAACGTAGTCTCTGTCAAGAAGATCATAAAGCACATCAGGATCAACCTTGTCTACGTCGCCTACAAAGCCGATATCCTGGCCATCTGAGTATTTCTTCTGAACGTGCAGAAGGCCTGAATCCTTACCGCTTATACCTATAGCCTTAACTCCAAGCTCCTGAACCATGGTTACAAGCTGCTTGTTGACCTTGTTAAGGACCATCTCAGCGATCTCCATAGTCTCTTCGTCAGTCACTCTGAGGCCGTTGATAAACTGAGCCTCTTTGCCAACCTTGTTAACCCAGCTGCTTATCGCCTTGCCGCCGCCATGTACTATGATAGGCTTAAATCCAACAAGTTTAAGAAGTGTTACATCCTGGATAACGCTTCTTTGAAGCTCTTCGTTGCTCATGGCGCTTCCGCCGTACTTTACAACGATGATCTTACGATTAAATTTCTGAATATATGGAAGCGCCTCGATAAGCACTTCAGCTTTTTTCATAACATCCTGCATATCCTTATCCATTGTTGTATTCTCCTTGGATTCTAAGATCAGACTTTGATTCGTCTTTAGTATTCATTATGTATGTTTAAGTTAATTTCAGTAGCTGCATATCTTCTATCAACTTCTGTAATCGGCATTAATCTTTACATAGTCATATGTAAGATCACATCCAAATGCTGTAGCTTCTTCGCTTCCCTCGTGCATATCAGCAATGACCATGACTTCATCTTCCTTCATGATCTTGACTGCATAATCCTCGTCGAAGTCTAAAGGATTACCATGGTCGAAGACCTGAAGTTTACCGGCCTTGCTCTGGAAAAAAAGCTCCACGTCATTTTGATCAAACTCTGCACCGGAATACCCCATGGCACACAGGAATCTTCCAAAGTTAGCATCACAGCCAAAGATCGCTGCCTTAGAAAGGTTAGATCCCACAATGGCCCTGGCAAGAGTTCTTGCATCATCCTTGGTCTTGGCATTTATTATCTTAGCTTCAAAGAGCTTGCTTGCGCCTTCTCCGTCACCTGCCATCCTTCTTGCTAGGAATCTGCATACTGTGAAAAGAGCTTCATAGAACTTGTCATAATCTTCGCCTTTTGTAGTGATGGTATCGTTACCTGCAAGGCCGTTAGCCATAAGAAGCAATGTATCGTTAGTAGATGTATCTCCGTCAACAGTAATCATGTTGAAGGTATCCTTGATAACATCGCTTAAAGCTTCCTGCATGAGCTTTTTATCTATAGAAAGGTCTGTTGTTACAAATCCAAGCATGGTGCACATGTTAGGGTGGATCATTCCAGATCCCTTACTCATACCGCCAACTGTTACAGTCTTACCTGATACTTCAAAAGTAACTGCGTACTCTTTATTGATGGTATCTGTTGTCATAATGGCTTTAGAAGCCTTGGTTCCTGCTTCAAGGTCATGGCTTAATGTCTTACTCATCTTCTCTACGCCAGCTACAAGCTTATCAACAGGAAGCTGCATTCCTATAACACCTGTAGATGCTACTGCAACTGTGTTAAAAGGAACAGAAAGCTCTTTTTCCACAGCTTTAGCTGTTGCTTCGCAGGCATCAAAGCCTTCTTTTCCTGTGCAGGCATTGGCAATTCCGGAGTTAACAACAACTGCCTGCATCTTATCGCCGGAAGTTACGATCTTCTGATCCCACAGAACGCATGCAGCCTTAACCTGGTTACTTGTGAAGGTTCCGGCACATTCGCATGGTACGTCAGAATATACCATTGCCATATCTGTTCTTCCCTGATATTTAATTCCTGCTGCGCAGTCTGCAGCTTTAAATCCAAGTGGGGATGTTACACCGCCTTCTATTATTTTCATTGAATGCCTCCCTACGATCATCTCAAATCATGTCTAAAAGTATTTCATCTACTTATTCTATATTTTTGATATATTAAGCATTTATTATTTATTTTTCATTTCTTGAATATATCATTTCTTGAATATATCATTCATTAAAAATTGTAATGTTATCTGCATCGATCACATGGTCATAATAGTTCATGTCATTTCTAAGTATCCAGCCCATCTTTTGCCAGAAAGCATTACCAGCTTCATTAGTAACAAAAGCATTTAATGCAACCTTGCAGATCTTTTCTTTTTCCAGCTCTTTAAGGCAAAAGTCAACCATGTGCTGGCCTATATGCCTTCTTCTGTAATCTGATGAAACGCATACATGATACATGCAGGCTCTTCTTCCATCATGTCCGCACAAAATAGCTCCGACTATCTTGCCATCCTCGACAGCAACGCAGCTGGTTGTCGGATTTCTTTTGAGGAACCTTTCGATTCCTTCTCTCGAATCATCTATGCTTCTGATACCAAATCCTTTGATCGACATCCAAAGTGCATAAACCTGGTCATAATCTTCTGCTGTCATTACACGAACCATTGTGTCTTCCTCTTTCTGATCACGGGAAGCAGGGAACGATATCAAGTCCCATGCTCTCATCAAATCCAAATAAAATATTCATATTCTGAACGGCCTGTCCTGCTGCGCCCTTAACGAGATTATCAAGAGCTCCCATCATGATAATGCGGCCTGTTCTTTCGTCAATCTTGAAACCTATATCTACATAATTGGAAGTTTCAACCCATCTAGTCTCCGGATATACTCCGTCATCAAGGATTCTTATGAACTTCTCTTTGCCATAATACTTTTCGTATGCAGCGCGGATAGTTTCTGCTGTTGGAAGCTTTCCGTCTACTTTATTTAATGTAGCGTATTCTGTAGCAAGGATGCCTCTGTTCATTGGAGCAAGGTGAGGGGTAAAGTTTATAAGAATCTCTTTGCCAGCAGCATATCCAAGCTGTTCCTCTATTTCAGGAGTGTGACGGTGATTGGCTACGCCATATGGCTTTGCGCTTTCATTTACTTCGCAGTAAAGATTTGCAACCTTGGCACCTCTTCCTGCGCCTGACACACCACTAAGTGCATCTACTATAAGTGTCTGAGGATCGATCAGTCCCTCTTTTACCAAAGGATAAGCTGTAAGAATAGAACAGGTTGTGTAGCAGCCCGGGTTTGCAACTATTCTTGCGCCCTTGATCTTATCTCTGTTGATCTCGCAAAGGCCATACACAGCTTCTTCTATATACTGAGGAGCCTTATGCTCGATCTTGTACCACTCTTCATATACTGAAACATCTTTAAGTCTGAAATCTGCGGAAAGGTCAATGATCTTAACCTTATTAAGAATGTCTTCGTTAACGAGGGAAGCACACAGGCCCTGAGGAGTTGCTGTAAAGATAACATCAACCTCATCTGCCAGCTTGTCCATGTCCTCGCCCAGACAATCAGCATCTACTAATTTGAATAAGTTCTGATAAATAGATGCATATTTTTGATCTATATAACTTCTGGAGCCGTACCATACAACCTCTGCCTGGGGATGCATCTGCAAAAGTCTTACTATCTCAGCTCCGGCATATCCTGTAGCGCCTATAATTCCAACCTTGATCATTTAGGGACCTCCCGATCATACCTTTTCCAAACACTGGATTTAGAAAAAAGATTAATTTTACCCTTATAAATAGGATGGAAATTTACTTAAACGCACCATTTTATTATAATGTATTTATTCGGGATTGTAAGCCCTAGTATACGACCGAGTGTATAATAATGCAAGCCTTTTTTAATATTTATACACATATTTTTGAATAATTCTAATATTTATACATTTTGCTCTTGCATTATGCATTGAGTGGTAGTATATTTACTTTTAAATATACAACGCAAAAAGAATTTTTATTCATAAATAAATGGAGGAATTATCTATGGCAGCAAAGAAAAAAGAAAAAGTAATCCTTGCATATTCAGGCGGTCTCGATACTACAGCCATCATCCCATGGCTCAAAGAAACATACGGATACGATGTTGTATGTGTATGTGCCGATTGCGGACAGGGAAATGAGCTTGATGGTCTTGAAGAAAGAGCTAAAGCAAGTGGCGCTTCTAAATTATATATAGAAGATATTACAGATGATTTTTGTGACAACTACGTAGTTCCCTGCGTTCAGGCTCATGCAGTATACGAGAACAAATACCTTCTTGGAACTTCCATGGCTCGTCCTGCAATCGCTAAGCGTCTTGTTGATATCGCAAGAAAAGAAGGCGCTACAGCTATCTGCCACGGCGCAACAGGTAAGGGTAACGACCAGATCCGTTTCGAGCTTGCCTTCAAGGCACTTGCTCCAGATATCCGCGTAATTGCTCCATGGCGTGATCCTAACTGGAAGCTTCAGTCACGTGAAGATGAGGAAGCTTACTGCAAGAAGCACGGAATCAACCTTCCATTCTCACACAGCAACAGCTATAGCCGTGACCGTAACTTATGGCACCTCTCACACGAAGGTCTCGAGCTCGAGGATCCTTCAAAGGAGCCTAACTACAAGCACATGCTGGTTCTTGGTGTTACACCTCAGGAAGCTCCTGACAAGGAAACAGATGTAACTATGACATTTGAAAAAGGTGTACCAAAGACAGTTAACGGCAAGAAGATGAAGGTATCAGATATCATCCGCACTCTTAACGAGCTTGGTGCCAAGAACGGTGTTGGTATCATCGATATCGTTGAAAACCGCGTAGTTGGTATGAAAAGCCGCGGCGTATACGAAACTCCAGGAGGAACAATCCTCTATGAAGCTCACCAGCAGCTTGAAGAGCTCATCCTCGACCGCGATACATATGCACTCAAGCAGGAAATGGGCAATAAGCTTGCTCAGATCGTATACGAAGGAAAGTGGTTCACACCTCTTCGCGAAGCAGTTCAGGCTTTCATCGAGAGCACACAGCAGTATGTAACAGGAGAAGTTCACTTCAAGCTCTATAAGGGCAACATCATCAAGGCTGGAACAACTTCACCATACTCACTCTACAACCAGGACATCGCATCCTTCACAACAGGTGATATGTACGATCATACTGATGCAAGCGGCTTCATCAATCTCTTCGGTCTTTCACTTAAGGTTCGCGCTCTTAAGATGCAGGAAGTTGATGAAAAGTCCAAAAAGTCCAAAAAGACTGCAGTTAAGAAAAAATAATTTTCCCAACTCCTTATAATTCCAGATGGCATCTGACAGTTTCCATATAATATGTCAGATGCCATTATTTTTTGTGTATTCTTTACATTGGATAAGAATGTTGCAAGTGTTACAATTTGCATTAGTATTTGATGTGAGTTTCTAAGTCTTTTTTATCTTTTCAAAAAAAGAAACTGGCATCAGGGGGAGGATAAAAATTTCAAAATGAATTCGATACTTCTCATTGCATCTTATATAGCTGTAGTTAATCTGGCAGGCTTTGCCGCCATGGGAATCGACAAGCACAAGGCAAGAGCAGGCTCTTACAGGATACCTGAAGCAACACTCTTTATTCTTGCGCTTATCGGAGGAAGTATAGGCAGTGTAGTTGGTATGTTCTTTTTCAGACATAAGACACGCCACTGGTATTTTCTGGTATTTATGCCGGCAATACTGATTCTTCATATCGTAGCCGTGTTCATGCTCTGCTACTATGTAAATTTTAGATTTATGTAATTAGTACAAAGGGGATTTTTTCATGCATATTGCAGTTTGTGATGACAATATAGCCGATAGAAAGCAGATGCAGAGGCTTTTGGAAAGAGCATCTGATGCTAATAAAAAGAATGATCTTGAGGGTTATTTCATTGATCTTTATGGAAATATCCCTTCTCTAATGCAGACTCCACAGATGTACGATTGCATTTTCATAGATATGACCAACATTCCTGAAAGCGGAATGAATGGTATAGAAGTTGCCAGAAAGCTTCGTGATATCAATATCACAGGAAGGATCATCCTGTGTTCTTCTTCTATTGCCTACGAAGAACTTGCTACAAGTGAAGAAAAAGAGCTTTTTATCTTCATGAACAAGCCTATCCTCAAAAGTGAACTTCGAAGCGTACTTGATGTATGCGAAGAGTGCAGATCCAAGAGAGAGCCTCTTATTGAGCTTCGTGATGATAGTGGAACATTATATGTTAACGGAAGTGATATTCTCTATGCTCATTGCAAAAATGGCGGAGGAAGGATAGAGATAAAGCTTGTAGATGGCAGATCTATCAACATTCTGTCTACTATCTATATGTTTTACGAGGACTTAGAGCCCTTCTATTATCTCCTTCCGGCTTCAGAATCAACCATTGTAAATATTCGTCATATACAAAAAACGAAAGCCTTCAGTGTGATCATGGATGATGGTCACAAATTCAGGCTTTCGATGGAATTCAATAAATATATTAAAGAACAGTTCCAAAAAGAAAGAGCTCTTAAATCTTAATAGGTTACGATGATGCCACCGTCGTTGGCATACATGGAGCTTACGCCTCTTGTATCAACAACTATTGAGTCCTTGAACTTTTTCCTGGCAAGGATCATGTCACGTACAAGCATTGCACGTTCATAGTTGTTACAATGTGATACTGCAAGAGTTCTCTCTTCAGTATCATGGCTTTCTTTTTCTATAAGATCAACCATCTTCACAAGGGCTTTGCGGATTCCAACTCCCTGGCCCCTCTGAACGATATTACCCTCAACACCTTCACATACAGGCTTGATGCTAAGTGTAGCAGCTACAAGAGCCTTCATTCCTGAAAGACGACCATTTTTTCTAAGAGTCTCAAGATTATCAAGAACAAAGAAGGTTGTCATATCATCTCTGAATGCTGATACCTTTTCAACTATCTCATTGAAAGGAAGTCCCTGCTCTTCATATTCCATAACCTTGAGTGCTATAAGTCCAAGGCCACAGCTTGCTGAAAGTGAATCAAAGATAAATATGTCTTTTTCTCCATACTCTTCTTCGTAAAGGTCTTTACCAATAAGAGCACTGTTATAGCTTCCTGAAAGCTTGGAAGACAGAGTTACACAATATACATGATCAGCATCTGTCTTAAACGCCTGCATATAGCTATCCGGCGAAGGACAAGCAGACTTAGGGCATTCTTCACTCTCAGCAACATGTCTAAGAAATTCTGCCTGATCAAATGTCTCATCATCCATCTTATGATAATCGCCAACTTCTAAAGAAAGCGGAACATTCTGAAATCTTGGATCACTATAAAATTCTACCGGCAAATCACAGCAGCTGTCATATACAATCTTAAAACTCATAAATCCTCCGAAAAAAGCAATGTAGTTTCCATTACTACATAATACCACCTTACATAGTGTACGTAAACACAAACTTAAGACTTGGACTGAAGCAGCGCTGTTTAGATAGAATTATCAGGGCAAAAATGATATTATATATCAGACGTCTATAAGGAAGTTTCTTTTATCCTTCTCATATATTCGTTTATAAATTTTCATTATTATCGCGAGGACAGATATGATCGTTTTACAGATATCTCAGACCAAAAATTTCATGAACACCCTGCTTAAGGGAAATGATTTTGATGAATTTCTTTTAGAAGAAGCTGTAATCAAAACAGGAAATTCTTATACCATAGATGGTCATATCAATAAGGAATTTTATGGAGATCTTGCAGTAGATGAAGCTCCGTATGATTTCTCGAGATGGTGTGATATCAAAAATGTCTGCTTCGAGCTTATAAAAGGCCGCCACACACCTCTTGGATTTAAATTCGTAATGCATGTTAAGCCAGAGCATACAGATGCTCTTCTTTCCAAAAACGGAAGCGGATTAACAAGCGACCAGGTAGCATTTCTTATAAATATCAAATTCGCAGACGGCGTAACTACTATTACAAGCGCATCTTCCATAAAGACTTTTTCTCTTGATAAATCTCATGAGCAGATTTGGGACGGCGCATTTAAACGTTTCCTGTCAGCTCACGAGATCGAGTTTGAGGAATTATAAATTTTCTACGCAATGATATTTAGAAAAAATTCAAAAAGGTCCTATAAAGTTTTACGCTTTATAGGACCTTTTATGTATTCCTTCATTATTCTGAATATTTTTTCAGTATACTAATAAGATCATCGTACCTTGGCTTTATCCTATCATATACTTCTCTGGAATTCCCAAGAGTTCTTGGCCTTAGTATCTCTGTTATCTCAAGCACATCATTAAGGAAACCGTTACCCTCCAGGGCAAGATTACTTGCAACACCTTTAAGAGCATGGGCTCCCTGAAATGCCTCTTCCAAGTCACCACTTTCAAGGCCTTTTTGAAGTCTGTCCATACTAGGATCCTTAAGAAATTTAAGGATAAATTTCTCTACAAGATCTTCGTTTCCAACAAGACGTTCTTTAACTTCTTCCCAGTTAACACCCCAGTCAATCAGTTCTTGCTTAAGTTCAGCATTCATAAAATACCTCCTTGCAAGCTGTTGTTGATCATTCTCCCTGCATCTTCAAGAGCTTAGCTGCCTGGTCTGCAGTTGTAAGTGCTTCTACAAGTTCATCAAGATCTCCATTAAGGACATCATCTATTCTATGAAGTGTGACTTTAATTCTATGATCTGTTACTCTTCCCTGAGGGAAATTGTAGGTACGGATCTTCTCGGAACGGTCTCCTGTTCCTATCTGGCTTCGCCTAAGCTCAGCTTCACTGTCATGCTGCTCCTGGATCTTAAGGTCATAGAGCTTAGCTCTAAGAAGAGCCCATGCCTTTGCCTTATTCTGAAGCTGTGAACGCTCTGTCTGAGAATAGATAACTATACCCGTTGGAAGGTGGGTAAGTCTTACAGCAGAGTCTGTTGTATTAACGCCCTGTCCACCATTACCTGATGCTCTTGTGATATCCATACGAACATCTTCCGGAGGGATATCTATATCCACATCTTCCTCAACTTCAGGCATAACAGCTACTGTAGCTGTTGATGTATGAATCCTTCCACCTGATTCTGTTACAGGGACTCTTTGTACTCTGTGAACTCCGCTTTCATACTTGAGTTTTGCATATGCGCCATTACCCTCAACCATGAAGCTGACCGTCTTCATACCGCCAATTCCGATATCTTCGACGTTGATAAGGGATGTTCTAAAGCCTTTACCTTCTGCATACTTGTTATACATACGATATAGATCAGCTGCAAATAAAGCAGCCTCATCTCCGCCTACACCTGCTCTGATCTCAACGATAACGTTCTTATCATCATCAGGATTCTTAGGAATAAGAAGGATCTTAAGGTCCTGCTCAAGCTTTGGAAGCATCTCAGAATTTTCATTGCACTCATCCTTGAGCATCTGTCTCATCTCAGGATCAGTCTCTTCTTCCAGCATCATAGTGCTGTCTTCGATCGCTTCCTTACACTTTTTATATTCAAGATATTTTTCTACAAGTGGAGTAAGGTCACTTTGCTCTTTCATAAGCTTTCTGAATCTATCAGCATCTGATGCCACATCCGGTTCAGTAAGTACCATTCCTATTTCTTCATATCTGTGAAGAATTGCCTCAAGTTTATCTAACATAATAAGTCCAATCTATTGATATTTTTGTTCTATTGACCAGTATAGTACCAGGAGCTATCAAACTTTATTCCTAGTATAAGCATCCTCTGACAACTCTGTCATTTCCGCCAAGATCCTTGATAACTTCTACTTCGTGATAGCCTGCACTCTTCATAAGATCAGCAACATCCTGACCCTGATCATATCCAATCTCCATCATAAGCCAGCCGCTTTTATAGAGCCAGTTGCAGGCTTCATCTACGATCCTTCTATAAAAGACAAGGCCGTCATCTCCGCCGTTAAGCGCTATATATGGCTCGCCGGATGCAACTTCAGGAGGAAGTGTATCAATGACAGAAGTTCTGATATAAGGAGGGTTAGATACGATCATATCAAACTTCTCCTTATCTCCTTCCGGGAAAAGATCTGTTTTAATGATCTTAGCTCTATCCGAAAGCCCAAGATTCTTGCTGTTTTTTGTAGCAACCTCTATGGCCTTATCGGAAATATCTGTCATAACACAGCTTGTATCATTAGTATAGTGAAGAATACTAAGGGCAACACATCCGGATCCTGTGCAAAGATCCATAAAGCGCATGCCATCTGACAGTTCTCTAAGAGCTTCTTCTGCCAGCGTCTCTGTATCCTGATTTGGTACAAGGACGTTACTATTAACTGTAAAATCAAGCCCCATGAATTCCTGATGCCCAACTATATAGGCAAGAGGGATCCTTGATGCTCTTTTTTCTATAAGTTCATTATACTTCTTTTCTTCTTCAGGTGACACAGCTCTGTCGCCGTGAACCAGAAGGGTATTATAGTCTGTGTCGCAGACATACTCAAGAAGAAGCCGGGCGTCGAGCTGATACTCCGGCACTCCGGCTTCCTTAAGTCTTTCTAATGCGATTTTATAAGCATCTGAATAAATCATTCCAGAACATCTTCCTCATCTTCATCTGCAAAATCAAATCCGAAAACATCTTTCTGATAGGTTCTCCACTCGAATATAGCCTCAACAGAAGCGATACCAACTTCGATCATTGACTCATCCGGTTCTTTTGCAGTAAGACGCTGGAGAAGGAGTCCTGGCTTTGAAATAATAGATATGACAGGATTGTCACTTTTACCAGCAAGGCGGATAAGCTCGTAGGATATTCCTGAAACCACAGGAAGAAGCAGTACTCTGTACAGAAGCTTCATCGCAACACTATCAGTATTTATGAACATAAACAATATGATACTTACAACAAGTACAAACAGGATAAAGCTGCTTCCACATCTTTTATGGAATCTGGATGAGCGCTTTACGTTAGCAACTGTAAGTGGAAGTCCTGACTCAATGCAGTTAATGCACTTATGCTCAGCTCCATGATATCTGAAAAGGCGCTTGATATCAGGCATAAGTGTAATAGCAAGGATATAAAGGATGAAAATAGTAATTCTTATAAGACCTTCAGCAACTGCCTGAAGAGCCTGACTCTGAAGATATACATTCATCCATGCAGAAAGTCTTTCTGGAAGTACCAGGAAGAGGAAAATAGCCAGTGCAAAAGCTACAACTGTTGTGATAACAGAGAAGAACTTATCTCCCTTGCCACCTGTTACAGCATCGGCAGCCTTGTCAACCTTAGTTGCATCCTCAGCTTCATCCTCATAAAAGTCTGCTGATCTGTTAAGAGACTTAGTACCAAGTACCAGTGAATCTATAAATACAAATATACCTCTTACAAATGGAATTCTAAGAAGCGATGATCCTGAAAGAATTCCGTGATACTCATCTATCTCAACATGCACGTCTCCATCAGGCTTGCGTACAGCAACCGCATAAAGGTCCTTATTACGCATCATAACGCCCTCAAGTACTGCCTGTCCTCCAATTCCCGAATAATGGGTAATCTTCTTTTTCATTATTTATGTTCCCCCACTTAGTGATTTTAAAACCTCAAACAAAGAGATGCTCAGCATACTCTAAAAAAAAATGAGGCTGAGGCTTTTGCCTCAACCTCATCATTGGATTCTCTGTGAATCTCAAGCAATGGCTTACTATTATGCTTCTGCCTTGATGCCGTACTTCTTGTTGAATCTGTCAATACGACCACGAGCTGAAGCTGCCTTCTGCTGACCAGTGTAGAATGGATGGCACTTAGAACAAATTTCTACGTGAATCTCCTTCTTAGTGGAACCTACTGTGAAAGTATTGCCGCAGTTGCAAGTAACTGTTGCCTGATAGAATTCTGGCTGTAAATCCTGCTTCATTTTTACTCACCTCTCTATATCTGAATAAACTTTCGAAAAATTCCGCATCTTTTTTGAATGCACAATTTCCGACTGTGCTGCTGTCCACATAGACAGCTATGTAATAATACCACAATTAAGTAAAGTACGCAAGTGGAATTTTATTTCTTCATTCTGCGCTGACGTACGATCTCATATGCAAGAACACCTGCTGCAACAGATGCATTAAGAGACTCGATCTCGCCGTTAACTGGAATGGAAGCAATCATATCACACTTCTCTCTTACTAGTCTGCTTACGCCTGATCCTTCGTTACCAATAACAAGTCCGATAGGGCCTGTAAGATCAAGATCATACATAGGCTTGCCGTCCATGTCTGCACAAACAAACCACATTCCGCGCTTTTTAAGATCTTCGATAGTCTTGGATATATTAGTAACCTTAACAACAGGAGTGTAGTTAAGAGCACCTGCTGAAGTCTTTGCAACTGTAGCAGTAAGGCCTACTGCACGGTTCTTAGGAATGATAACGCCGTGAGCACCTGCAACATTGGCACTTCTGATGATAGCTCCAAGGTTGTGAGGATCTTCGATATTATCAAGGATCAGCACAAAAGGAGCTTTACCTTCTGCTTCAGCCTTAGCGAAGATATCTTCTATCTCAGAGTAATCATAAGCTGCAGCAAAAGCTATAACGCCCTGGTGCTTACCTGTGATAGATATCTGATCAAGACGCTCTCTTGAAACGAATTTTACAATAGTGCCGGCCTTTTTAGCTTCGCGGCGGATAGTAGATACTGCTCCGTCTGTGCAGCCATCAAGAACATAGAGCTTGTCTATAGTCTTGCCACTTCTGAAGGCCTCAACTACAGCGTTTCTTCCTTCAATAGCAAGAGAATCTGCAGGGATTTCTATCTCTTCGTCAAAAGATTCTTTGTCCCTAGGCTTATCAAAGCCCTTATCGCGGCTATTTCCGCGCTCTCTGGCTGGTCTGTGGCTGTTTCCTGATACTTTGCCAAGGCTCTTGCCACTCTTGTTATCGTTTCTTTTAAAATTATTATTATCTCTCATTTAAATCTCCTGATCATTGAATCAAAAAGTCATTCATGATCTTAATTACTTCTTCTTTTCATCAAGGAGCTTAACTCCGTACTGTACTAGTTCAAGAACACGGTCAAGTCTTCCTGCAAGGTACAGATAGCCGCAAAGCGCCTCAAGTCCTGTAGCCTTACGATAATCTATCACAGACTGATTCTTGGCACTTGTATAGGACTTGGCATTTCTGCCCCTGTGATATACTGCCTCTTCCTCTTCTGACAGCTTGTCCATAATGGAATCTATGATAAATGCCTGTGATGCAGCATTAACATAGCGGACTTTAGCCTTATTAAGAGTATTGGCAGGTCTGTTGGACTGCTCGGTAACAAGCGAGCGGATTATTATCTCATAAACGCTATCACCAATAAAAGCCAGAGCAAGTGGTGAATACGTTCTCATATCGATCTTTTTAAGGCCGAAAGTATCACGTATAACACCCGCAAGATCAGCTATATTACCGTTTTCGCCAAAGCTTTCTTTTAGCTCATCCTGTATTCCATCATTATTAAGGTCCATATTAGAATCATTTAGGCCTTTATTGTCCATACTACGCCTTCTCTTGTATCCTTGATCTCAACGCCCTTTGCAAGAAGCTCATCTCTGATAGCGTCAGCTGTAGCAAAGTCCTTGTTCTTCTTAGCCTGTGCTCTTCTTTCGATAGCATCAAGAACATATTTTTCCAGCTCAGGATCTACACTTGAGCTTTCCTCAGAAAGTGCCTTTGCATGACCTACAAGATCAAGTGAAAGAACCTGATCAAAGCTATTAATGATAGCAAGCTTAGTTGCATCATTAGTATCAGCCTTGAGGGCATCATAGAGAATTGTGATAGCCATAGCAGTATTAAGATCACCGCATACAGCATCAGCGAACTTCTCTTCAAAGCTCTTTAATACATTATCGTCAACAGTTCCCTCTTCTTTAAGTTCAGCAACCTTCTTAACAAGCTTGTTAAATGCAACAGTTGCCTGGTCAAGTGCCTCAAATGAGAATACAAGAGGCTTACGATAGTGTGACTGGAGGCAGAAGAATCTGTAAACCAGCGGATCATAGCCTTTTTCCTTCAAAAGAGAAACTGTAAGGAAGGCTCCCTTTGACTTACTCATCTTACCTGACTGGTCGTTAAGGTGGTTAGAGTGGAACCAGTATTTGCACCACTCATGTCCAAGGTAGCTCTCTGACTGCGCGATCTCATTAGTATGGTGAGGGAAAATATTATCAACGCCGCCGCAGTGAATGTCGATAAACTCGCCAAGGTGCTTCATGGAAATGCATGAGCACTCAATGTGCCAGCCTGGGTATCCAACGCCCCATGGGCTGTCCCACTTAAGCGCCTGATCTTCAAACTTGGACTTTGTAAACCACAGAACGAAGTCAGTCTTATTTTTCTTATTAACGTCTTCTTCTACGTCGTCACGAACGCCGACCTGAAGCTGTTCCTTTTCAACTTCAGAAGAGAAAACATAATATTCATTAAGCTTACTTGTATCAAAATATACGTTGCCGCCAGCTACATAGGCATAGCCCTTCTCAAGAAGAACTTCAACCATATGAATGAACTCAGGAATGCAGTTAGTTGCAGGCTCTACAACGTCAGGTCTTTTGTTACCAACAGCATCAAAATCTGTGAAGAATGCATCTGTGTAGAACTTAGCGATCTCCATAACGCTCTTGTGCTCTCTCTTAGCACCTGCAAGCATCTTGTCTTCACCTGTATCAGCATCTGATGAAAGGTGTCCAACGTCTGTGATGTTCATAACTCTCTTAACATCGTATCCCGCATATACAAGAGACTTGATAAGAGCATCCTGCATGATATATGTTCTGATATTTCCAATGTGCGCAAAGTGATAAACTGTAGGTCCGCATGTATAAATAGAAACCTTGCCCTCTTCTCTGGGCTTGAACTCCTCTACGCCTCTGGTAAGTGTATTATAAAAAGTAAATTTATGTGCCATTTTAGTATTCTCCCATTAAAAGTATTTTTCTAAAATATGTGATAATGTCCAGGTAACTGCCTACCATCAGGAATTACGACTACATCCCGGACAGCTGCTACATCGATCTGCATTATCACTATCATAGACTGTCATACCTTTTTCAAAAAAGGAAGAAAGACAACAGATAGCCTGTGAAGAAATACCTTCTCCACTTCCAGTAAAACCAAGACCCTCTTCTGTAGTGGCCTTAACATTGATCTGAGAAATATCAATTCCAAGATCGTCAGCGATATTCTGCCTCATAGTATCAATATGAGGTCTCATCTTAGGTGCCTGTGCAATAATAGTTGCATCAATGTTCTCAATAAGAAAACTGTGCTCTTCAAGCATCTTGCCAACTTCGCGAAGAAGTGCCCTTGAATCTGCTCCCTTAAACTTGGGATCAGTATCAGGGAAGTGCTTGCCTATATCTCCAAGCGCAGCAGCGCCAAGGAGTGCATCCATAATTGCATGAAGAAGAACATCCGCATCTGAATGTCCAAGAAGACCTTTTTCGTATGGTATCTCAACGCCGCCGATGATAAGCTTTCTATCTTCAACAAGGCGGTGAACATCATATCCCATTCCTAAACGCATATATCAAATCCTTTCCAGATGAACTTAATAGCTCAAAACTACTAAAAACAATCTATATAAAACAACTTGTAAAAAGATTTTACATTCATTATAAATCTTCGACATTCATAATACATTAATAAGTACCTGTATTACAAGAGCTGCTCCGCACGCACAAGCCGCAACAGTCAAAAGATTTTTTCTCAGATATGAAAGGACAAGCGCTGCAGCAAGCCCTGTTATCCCGGCTGCAAGACTCAGGCCATCCGACATAAGTATTGCAGGAAAAGTCATGGCTGCAAGTGTAGCATATGGAACATAAAAAAGAAAGGATCTGATAAAAGGGCTCTTGATCTCTTTTCTTATAAGGACAAGAGGACAAACTCTTATAAGGTAAGTTACCAAAGCCATGACGAGAATATAAACATAAACCTTACTCATGCCCTTGCCTCCTTTTCCTTATCTTCTGCTGCGTCAACGCTTTCATCCGCTTTGACAGGAGCGATTATAGCTGCTGCAATGCTTATAATCACCGTAACGATAATAATTCTCATGCCTGATGACACGCTGCTCTTAAGAACAGGTGCAAAAGTCATGATCGAGGAAAAGACCATTGCGCATATAACTACGCACATAACCGCCTTATTATCCCTTGCAGGAGGAATGATAATAGCGATGAACATGCCGTAAATAGCAAGTCCAAGACATGCTATAAGAAGCGGAGGCAGTATCTGTCCCGCAAAAGCTCCAAGAAATGTTCCTAGTATCCAACCGGAAACAGAAATAGTTATAAGACCATAGGAATATGCCGGCTTTAACTCTCCCTTACCAAGAACGCTAAGGGCAAATATCTCATCCGTAACGCCGTATGCAATAGCCATCCTGTGAAGGATCCCTGTCTTTGGCGAAAGCTTCTGGGTCAGTGCCGTAGACATAAGCATATAGCGAAGATTGATTATAAGCTGCAAGATCGCCATCTCCACAAGTGACACTCCATCCCTTATAGAATCAAGTGATGCATACTGGCCTGCACTTGTTACGTTGGTGATAGACATTATCACCGCCTGAAGGGTTGTCAGACCCTTGTTGCTGGCTGCTATTCCAAAGGCAAAAGATACTGCTATATATCCGGTACATATTGGTATACCGTGTTTAAGACCTCTGCGATATTCCGACGTATTATCCATGTTATCCCTCACAACCTCACACGACACTTAAATCTCTTCTATAGCTTTTCTGATCTCGTCTTCTGATGCTCCAGACAGGCTCCCCTGAACCATCTTCTCAGATCCGCCGCCCTTTGCACCAAACTTTTCTCTAAGGGCGCCCGCGACTAATCTCGCATCCCCTTCAGCTATTCCACATACGAAGCGGTATCCATTTTCTGTTTTGACAAAAAAGCTGCAAAATCCCTTATGAGTACTCGTAAGCTCGTTGATCGCATTCTGAATGGACTTATTGTCCATATCTTCTACGAATACAGTGACATTCTTTTGATCATCCGGGATCTCCTTAAGCTTATAGGATATAAGCTCAGCCTTAGCCTTTTGAAGGCTTCCCTTGACTTCGTAAAGTTCGTCCCTAAGCTTTTCAACCTGTCCCGGTACGTTTTCTACAGAAGTAGTAAGACTTCCTGCAAGATTCTGAATAAGAGTATGCTCGCTGTCCAAAGTCTTAAGAGCTCTTAAACCGCACTCAATAGTCACCCTGACGCCGCCCTTATAATTCTGACGAGAGAGCACCTTCAAAAAGCCGATCTCACCTGTCCTTCTAACATGAGGAGCACAGCAGGCGCATACATCAACACCAGGAATAGTAACTATCCTTACATCTCCATCAAGCTCTTTTTTACTTCTGTATTCAAGCGCATCAAGCTCTTCCTTGGAAGGCCATGAAACCTGGATCTCAAGATTTTTAACGATTATCTCGTTAACAGTTCTTTCTATATCAAGTACCTGATCATCATCCAATGGGCCATTAAAATCCATGGTGACAACCTGCCTGCTTAAATGAAATCCCACATTGTCATAGCCATATTTATTATGAACAGTTCCGGAAAAGATATGTTCGCCGGAATGCTGCTGCATCTGATCAAAGCGGTGATTCCAGTCGATAATGCCGTGAACACTATCCCCCTCTTTAAGGTCACCCTTTACCACATGGAAGATAAGCTCGCATCCATCTCTTTTTTCAATCTGGACATCAAGAACTCCCAGGCCATTCAAGGTTCCAAAGTCAGCTTCCTGACCTCCCTCTTCCGGGAAAAAGAGTGTCTTGTCTAAAAAGACCTTATTTGCGCCTTTATATTCTCCGTCTTCAACTGGTTCTACGCATACAACAGCTGCATCAAACTCAGTATTATAAGCATCCTGATCATATATTTTTATAGTTGAAATAGTATTAAAATCTGACATATTTACTCCCAGTAATGATATATAAAACTCCATATATTCTATCACACTTTAACGCACTATTCACCTAAAATCCAAGAGACACTGGGCAAATAAAAAACCGGCAAAGCCGTTAAGCTCTGCCGGTTCAATAATCATTAAACAATTACTATTTACTTGTCAGCTTCAAGAGGAAGATTTGCAAGAATTCCTGTTATCTTCTCACGAACTTCTTCGAATTCCATATCAAGTGCATATGCAATCTCTGAATAGAAAAGCTTCTCAGCGATTCCGAGATACTTCTCATCCATAGAAGCAAACTTCTTGCCTTCTGCAGCGCGAACAGCCTTGATGTGGTAAAGAGTCTTGATAAGACCAAGAACGTCCTCTGCCTCATTCTTCTTGCAAATATCTGAGATAACAATCTCAGCCTTCTTACCCACAGGAAGATCTGTGAAACTCATATCATCAAGTCCTTCAATAAGATCGGAAGCTGTCTCTGCGGAAATAACCTCACGCATCTTATCTTCAGCACCGTCCATAGGAACGTATAATACGCCACCTCTGTCAATAGCAGAAATCATCTGATAATACATCTTCTCGCTTCCCTTAGGAAGGAATGATGGAACAAGTGTGTCTGCTACCTTGCACAACCCATGATTTCCATAAACTGCAACATCTCCTATACTAAGCATTTCCACCTCTCTTTGTGACCATCCGAACGAAATATGTAAGTGTTTACCATAATACTTAAAAAATATGACCTGCAGGGATGATTTGCAGGTCAAATCATAAATCGATTATAGCACATTTTTAATGAAAATGTAATACTTTTTGATACCAAATTTCGCAAAAAGTTTCCGCTTTGAATATATAGTCAAATTGAACAAAAACATTTTATCTTTCGTTTTTTATTCGTAAAATATGCCACTTTTACCAAATAATTGATTAAAGTCATCACGCGTCAAGCAGTTATAATACTCGGTTTGCGAGGTTTTGAGCATGGGATTATAAGAGTTCTTGATGGTGTGGTGCCAATAGAAGCCAAGGTGCTTCATCACCCTCCTAGATTTAGTGTTTCCTTTGTAATATGCACACCATATTTGGTCAAGATTTAGATTACGAAATCCGTAACAAATTAACTCAAAAGCCGCTTCTGTAGCAAGTCCAAGGTGCCAGTATCTACTTCCAAGCCAGTAACCAAGCTCGGCTTGATTCTCCTTAGTTCCTCTAGCCTTGTTGGGACCGATGGCAAGGGTTACATTACCTATCGGGATCCCTGCAGGTATCGGGTTTCCCTCACAGTCATACAGTCCTTCTTTAGCAACGATCGCAAATACAGTTCTCTTCATATAAATGTTTCTAATGATGGTGCGACTGTATTCTACGCTTTCATGAGGTATCCATCCGGAGCTTGGTCCTACCAGGGGGTCTCTGGCAATCTCAAAAAGAGCCGGGGCATCCGACTCTTTCCAAGGTCTTAATATTAATCTTTCAGTTTCAAGAATTGTACCAGTTACAGGCGTTATATCTCTGACAACCATATAATCCTTTCAGGGCCTCAACCCGCGCGGCCCCACTTAAAGATCATTTTAGTTTATATTTGTTCCCTTATGGCGAACGAGACTGTCACATCCAGTTCCCTGAATTGCTTCTTTGACAAAAGAGAATAAGATTCCGCCATATGTGCTGTAATCTTCATGCTCGTAGTTGCGGTTGAAGGCTACGAATTCGCCATCTTCGTACTGAACGCACATTGCGCCGCCAACCTTCTTAACGATATATCTTGTAACATTGCCGGATGCAACAGTAACATACTCATAATCATTATCTGACAGGAAGGCTGAAATATCAGCATTCTCATCTTCATCAGCCGCAGGAGCAGCATCCATAGCAGGTGCCTCTTCCATAACAGGAGCTTCTTCCATTACTGGAGCTTCTTCCATTGCCGGCATTTCAGGAATCGCTGCTGCCTCTTCCATTACTGGCATCTCCGGCATTACCGCTGCCTCTTCTACTACTGGCGCCTCTGCCATCATTTCAGGAGCTGCCTCCATTGCTGGCATTTCTGGCATTGCTGCTGCCTCTTCTACTACTGGCGCTTCTGCCATCATTTCGGGTGCTGCTTCCATCGCTGGCATCTCTGGCATTGCTGCCTCTTCTACTACTGGTGCTTCTGCTACCATTTCGGGTGCTGCTTCCATCGCTGGCATCTCTGGCATTGCTGCCTCTTCTACCACTGGAGCCTCTGCCATAGTTTCTGGTGCTGCTTCCATTGCTGGCATTTCTGGCATTGCTGCTGCCTCTTCTACTACTGGCGCTTCTTCCATCATTTCGGGTGCTGCTTCCATCGCTGGCATCTCTGGCATTGCTGCCTCTTCTACC
>CAMVNV010000037.1 GCA_947168935.1 uncultured Butyrivibrio sp.
CTGAGATCCGTCAGTCGCTGAAGCAGGTACAGGGCTATCTCGACGCAGACATCGTGGTCGTCTATGTGACCTTTGAAGATAAAGGGCGAAGCGCTGAAGGGGTACTTCCAGAGGGGAAGATCTTAAAGAGTTCCGGTTTTTCTGAAAAGGAGATCAAAGCCCTGGAATTTTATATGTCTTCACAAAAAGATACCATCATTCAGATGGCAAGAACTGTTGATCCAATGAAAGCTTTTTTATCATCAGGAAAATCAAAAAAATGACCTGATGTAAGAAGTCATACTGATTCTAATAAAATATATGAGTCAGCATACTTGTAATTCTTATATAAATCCTAATTAAATCTTATATCAAAAAGGGGGTACTTATGGCAAAGAACAATATGTTGGCAATGGTACTTGCTGGAGGAAGAGGAAGCCGTCTTAAAGATCTTACCAACAAAGTTGCAAAACCTGCTGTAGCTTTCGGGGGAAAATATAAGATCATTGATTTTCCACTTAGTAACTGTGCAAATAGTGGCATAGATATCGTTGGTGTTCTGACTCAGTATGAATCAATTCTTCTTAACAGCTACGCTGGCGCTGGAAGAATCTGGGGTCTGGACAGCAAAGACAGCGGTGTATTTATCCTGCCGCCTCGTGAGAAGGCAGACTCTGGCCTCAATGTCTACAGAGGTACAGCTGATGCCATATCTCAGAATATCGATTTCATAGATTCTTATGAACCTGAATATCTTCTCATTTTATCAGGTGATCACATTTATAAGATGAATTATGACAAGATGCTTGATGATCACATCGCCAACAAGGCAGATGCTACCATCGCAGTTATCGAGGTTCCCAAGAAGGAAGCCAGCAGATTCGGTATCATGAATACTGCTAATGATGGCCGTATCATCGAGTTTGAGGAAAAGCCTGCTCATCCAAAGAGCAATCTCGCTTCCATGGGTATTTATATCTTCTCATGGAAACAGCTTCGTAAGATGCTTGTAGCTGACATGAACAGTAAGACATCTAACCATGATTTTGGAAAAGATATTATTCCTAACATGCTTAACGATGGCAAGGCTTTATACGCATACAAGTTCAAGGGCTACTGGAAGGATGTTGGAACAATCGATTCTCTCTGGGAAGCTAATATGGACCTTCTTAAAGAGGGTAGTGAACTTAATCTGGGAGACAGCTCCTGGAAGATCTATACAGAAGATGCAACTGAACTTCCTCAGTTCATAGGCGACGATGCAGAAGTTAAGTGCGCTTACATCACTCAGGGTGTTCAGGTTCATGGTAAGGTTGAGCATTCAGTTCTTTTCACAAGTAGTATTGTTGGTGCCGGTGCCAAGGTTAAGGACAGTGTCCTTATGACAGGCGCAGTTGTAGGAGAGGGCGCTAAGGTTACAAGGGCTCTTATTGCAGATGGCGTTAAGGTCGGTGACGGCGCAGTTGTTGGTAGTGCTAAGAGCGATAACATCTTGCTTGTAGCACACGATATCGAGGAAGGAGGAAAATATTATGGCTAATGCAATCGGAATAATCGCTCCTGCCGGACATTACATGAGAGTAGAAGGATTACAGGATTTCAGACCTATAAGCGCATTCTCTTTTCTTGGAAGATATCGTATTGTAGACTTCCCTGTATCTAATCTTTCTAACAGTGATATCGAGCGCGTGCAGCTCTATGTTAACAATGAAAATCCAAGATCACTTGCTGAGCATGTTGGTAATGGCCGAATCTATAATATCAACTCAAAGAGAGGCCTTCTGCAGCTGATGTTCAGCCATGAGAGTGCTCTTAGCGATATCTATAATACGGATGTTAAGGCTTATTTTGACAATCTTCCTTCTTTTGAAAGATGTCATGAGAAGTACGTTATCATCACTCCCGGCTACATGGTATTTAAGCAGGATTATGATAAGCTCCTCAATGAGCACATTAATTCAAAGGCTGACATAACACTTCTGTATCACAAGGTTAACAATGCAGATACCTCTTATCGTAACTGCTATACACTTGAGCTCAACAGACAGAAGGGCTTCAAGTCCATGCGTATCAATACTGGTACAGTTGCTGATCGCAACATTTTCATGGACACCTATGTTATGCACAAGGATCTGTTTATAGAGCTTATCAAGAAGGCAAGAAAGCTTTCTGCTATTTCAAGACTTACCAACGTGATCCATGCTGAGTCTGAAAACCTTGATATCAGAGGTGTTCAGCACAAGGGCTACTTTGCAGCGATCACAGACTTCAGAGCCTTCTATGAAGCTAACATGGAGCTTTTGAATCTGGATAAGGCTGAGAGTCTTTTCTCAAATGACTGGCCTATCTACACTCACACCACAGACTCCTGCCCGGTTCAGTACACTGCATCAGCTTCTGTGAAAAAGACCATGGTAGCTAATGGATGCGTTATCGAAGGTAACGTTGAAAATTCCGTTATCGGACGTGGTGTTGAGATCAAGAAGGGCGCAATAGTGCGTAACTGCATTATCATGGGCCACTCAACTATCGAAGAAGGTGTTCGCATCGAGAATATAGTAGTAGATAAGTGGGCTAGGATTACTGAGAAGCAGAATCTCATCTGCCCTGAGAACCAGCCTGGATATATCAGGAGAATGGATATAATTTAAGATATCATTTTGGCGACTTAAAAATATATATAACTAGAACATTCTTTTAAATATTCTTGTACTAAAAGTATTTGTAACAAGACTATAATATAGTAAATAGATCCCCTTAAATAGACGAAGGATTTTTTTCCAGAATCTATTTGAGGGGATTTTATATGGTCTAAAGATGTTTTGGGTTTTACAAAGACTTTTGAAAAGTCTTAAGCAGTTATATGAAGATGCCGATATAAAGACTGAAATAGATAGGTGCATTCAAGGATGACCGCACTGATATCCAAATGGCTATTCATAGTATGTTCAGGGAAGAATATGTCGCTGTTTGCGGCAACGTGATACCAGGAAAAGAGGTTTTATGCTTAGGTCTTTATACTCAGCGGTCTCCGGACTCAACATCAATCAGACATCCATGGACGTTATTGGTAATAACATCGCCAATGTCAATACTAATGGCTATAAGTCCATGGCAACAAACTTTTCTGATATTCTCTATCAGAATAAATCTAATGCCTCGGGCCCTTCTGAAACCCGCGGCTCTATCAACCCTATTCAGATAGGTCTTGGCGGCAGAGTAGCAGCCATTGATACCAATATAACAAAACAGGGATCAGCTCTTACAACTAATGCGCCCTTTAATATGATGATCACAGGAGATGCCTTCTTTATCGTAACTGATGGTACTAATCAGTATTTTACAAGAGACGGTGACTTCTTTGTTGATGGCGAGATCAACGAGATCGGCAATCCTGAAGACGATGAAGGCTATCTTGTAACTTCATCCCTTGGATACTATGTGCTTGGCTGGGAATCTGCTGATGGAGCTACAGTTAATGTAGATGGTCCTATTGGCAAGATCATGGTCATGGGCCCTGATATTGAGAATTCGCCTGGTGAACCAACTACTAATATTAAAGTAACCGGCAACATTGATAAGATGGATGACTCTATTTATACCAAAGAGGGTCACGGCGTTTCAGCTGCAGCACTTGTTCCGGGAGAAGAGGGAATGGAAACTTATAACCTTAATTTCTCGATTACAGATGCTGGAGATGACGATGATACTACATATCTTATGACACTTACGGGTGTTACTGATTCTGCCGGTAAAAAGGTGGATTTTGATGAGCAGGAGATTGAACTTACCTATAGCCCTGCTGATGGTAAGCTTACAAGTGCAGAGACTGCTGTCGTCAATGTGGCAGGAGTTGGAATTACATTAGATCTGGGACTTACAACCAATTACAATTCAAGCGGCGTTACAACGATCAGGACAGCTCGCGGTGACGGAGAAGGTAACGGCGAAGGACAGTTGGATGGTATAATGACAGGAATCACTGTTCAGAAGGATGGTAAGATTTTTGCCAAGTACTCTAACGGTGATACAAGACTTCTGGCACAGATGGCTACAGCAACATTCATGAATGCAACTGGTCTTGTTAATGAAGGAGACAACCTGTATTCAGCATCTAACGCATCAGGTGATCCGGATATAGCTCCTGTAACTGAAAATGGTAGCTCGATCTCAACCGGAGTTCTGGAAGCAAGTAACGTAGACCTTTCAGATGAGTTCACCAGAATGATCACCGCACAGCGTGCATTCCAGGCTAACAGCCGTATAATCACAACATCAGATTCTATGCTTCAGGAGCTTAAAAATTTGAAGAGATAAAAAAGATTATAGAACAAATCAGGGGCTGCGTTCTGGCAGCCCCTGTTCATTTTGTAAAAAACTTTATTGCAGTAACTTACTAAAATCTATATAATGATTGAAGTGATTTTTATCTTTTGATTTAAAAACACACCAGAAGTGGATTTCATGAGATAATTAGTCTGTATATATTCCATCTAAATATAAGGAGGCCTTCTGGCATGGCACTTTCAAAGAAGAGAATTGTAGTTAAGGTTGGTACATCCACTATTACCAATGAAAACGGAGACATTAATATAAGGCAGCTCGATCATTTGTGCAGAGCCCTTTCAGCAGTTGAGAACATGGGATATGACCTTGTCCTTGTAAGTTCCGGAGCTATTGCTGTTGGTGCTGGCAAGATGAGACTTGCTCAAAAACCCAAGGATCTTGGACTTAAGCAGGCAGCAGCTGCAGTTGGTCAGCTAGAACTAATGCACCTTTATGACAAGCTTTTTGGCGAATATGGTAGACTTGTAGGTCAGATCCTTCTTAGTAATGAAGATGTCCAGAATCCTGAAAGAAGAGAGAACCTTACTAATACACTTAATGCCCTTCTTGAAAACCATATTATACCTATCATCAATGAGAATGACTCCATAAGCCATGCTGAGATCGAGTCAGACAAGAAGCTCTTTTCTGATAATGATATGTTATCTGCTGTTGTTGCTGTATTCTGTGAGGCAGCTAAGCTCATAATCCTGTCAGATATAGATGGCCTGTATGATTCCAACCCTAAGACCAATCCTGATGCCAAGCTTATCAGCAGAGTTGAGAACATTGACGAAGAGCTTCGTAACAGTGCGGGAGAGTCCGGTTCCAACAGAGGCACAGGTGGAATGATCACCAAGATGGATGCAGCAGAGCTTGCAACCAGCAGGGGAATTGATGTTCTTATAATCAATGGTCAAAGGCCTGAACAGATCTATGATATTCTTGATAAAAAGATCGTAGGAACTCTGTTTGTGGGTAAGAAATGATTCAAGTTTTTTGTTGAAAAGAAAAAATTACTATTAGCGGTGAAATAATAAAGATAGAATAATAAAAAGCCGGGCGGCAGGATTTAGGTCCTGCTACCCGGCTATAATATTTTAATTTAGAGTAAGACTTGTTGAATTATCTGACGTTGTTATACAGTTTGATCCTGTATCTCTTTTAACAGAAATTACTGATTAGGAAGTTCTGTATACTTGTCGTAGATCTCTGCAAGGTATGTCTTTACCATTTCGATATTAGCCATCTTACGAAGATTTTCATTGCCCATTCCAACTGCGATCTCGTCTGCAAGAAGGAGCATGTTGTAAATGCTGAGCTTAAAATCGTTTCTTGACATCTTGTCGATCTCAAGGTGGATAAGAGGAGCACCAAGCTTCATTGTGATGTTGTCATCAGAAATGCCTGCTTCCATAACCTTTGTTTCAGGATCGAAGTTAACATAAAGAATGAGAGTCTCTTTCTCGTGTTTCTTTAATGTGATAGGTGTCTGATGGCTCTGCTCAAGCCACTCATAATAATCAGCAACATCGGGATTAAGAAGATACTCTGTAAGCTCTTCTCTGTGCTTCTCAACATACTGAAGATAGCTGCTGGCATTAGGACCTGTATAGTTAAAGTCTACCTTAAGACCGTTATCAGTCTGAAGGAGTCTGCATTTCTCAGCTACATCTTTGATCTTGAATGAAGAAGTATCGTTACCTACTTGTTTGAAGGACCCTGAGTCCATTACCTGTTTAAATTCCATTAGTATTACTCCTGTTTTCTATGTGCTAAAGCTAATAATAACGTGTCAAATACGACACCGCATAAAGTATAGCATAAACCATTCTAAAATGGTATACTTTATGAGAAGATACGGGATGTATTTCTATAATCCCATTATAATTTTATCAGGGTCGGGGAAAATATGTCAGGTACAAATTCCAATGCGAGAAAAACTAGATCTTCAGACGGCAGCAAAGCGCAAAGGACTTCATCAAGAAGCAAGTCTTCAAGTAATAGAAGCGCAAATACCGGCAAAAGATCTGTTTCAAAAAAAGTTTCCAGAGATAATTATATAGATGCAAGGATGTATGAGGATCAGGATGATCTTGGATATGCTTTGAAAAGTGAGATAACTGCAATTGTCCTTATAGCTGTGGCAATTGCTCTTTTCCTGTGCAATTTCGGAGTACTGGGTGCTTTTGGCGCCTTTTTAAGCAAGGTCATGTTCGGATTGTTTGGATTTCTTGCTTATGTCATGCCCTTAATAGTAGGTGGCATGGTAGTATTCTATATATCTAATCATGGCAGTATTCCAGCCGTTCGTAAGATACTTGCCTGCATAGGTCTTACCATAATACTTGGTATCGTTTTTGAGATATCTGTAGGAAGAGCTACTGCAGAAGTATTCAGTATCTCAGATATTTATGACAAGGCGGCTATGGCCAGAAACGGCGGCGGTGTCCTTTTTGGATCCATCGCTTATCTTTTGATGAAAACATTCTCCCTTATAGGAACAGTTTTGATCCTTATAGTTGCAGCTGCCATCTGTCTTGTAATTCTTACAGAGAAATCTCTTATTCGCGGCGTTAAAAAAGGCACTCATATGCTCAAGGAGAGGGCTGTTGAGGATGCAGCTTTATATTCTGAGCAGGTCCGTGAGCGCAGAATGCGTATTGAAGAGCGAAGAGAAGCTGCTAAGAGGGAAAAAGAGCTTCTGATCCAGCAAAAAGAGGATGAGAAGATCCTTCGTATGGACCACTATGTATCAGGCGTTGATACAAATACAGATCTTCGCGCCAGTGGTGACTTTGAAGATTCAGGTACTATGTCTGATGATGACGGCTATCTTGATGAGCCTGAGTATGAGCAGGAGCCGGAAGAAGAGTATATTGAAGAACCAAGACCTGAACCAAGGATCCATACAACCTTCTATGTACCGGATGATTCTGAGGTTCATGATGATATTCATGAGATTACATTCAATAATCTCGCGCAGGATACAGCTTCGGAACCGCAGGCACCTACAAGCGTCAGCGCAAGAGAGATTACTGTTAACAGCCATCCTGTTATTCCTGACAGTTCCAGAGAAAGAAGTGAGATCTATGCAGGAACGGATCTAAAGAGTGCTCAGATGGAAACACTGGTTGAGTCTGATGGTCAGCACAGATTCACAGGTAAGCTCAAAGCTCGTCTTTCTGATGAAGTTGAAGAAATAGAGTCAGATGATATCCTGATCCACACAGATGGCAAGGATTATGGTAATGGAGTATCAGAAGAAGGTTATGTGATTTATGGACAGGACCATGTATCTGCTTCAAGAAGTACTCAGAAGATCGATTCCATGGCAAAAGAGCCTTCTTATATGCCTGGAGAGATCAGCTATTCTAATGGAGCAGCTCCTGAGAGCCAGTCAAGAAGTACATCTTCAAGACCTGCCTTTGAAGGAACCAGCGCAGATACAAGTCAGGGCAGCATGACAGCAAGAACAGCTAATAAGAATGCTGCAAAGCCTCCTAAGAAATATAAGTTCCCGCCTACAAATCTTCTTAAACCAGGCCAGGGAAGTAAGAATGCAGATTCCGCCAAGGTTTTAAAGCAGACTGCGGCTAAGCTTGAAAAGACTCTTAAGACCTTTGGCGTTAACGTTACTATTACTGATATAAGCCAGGGCCCTACGGTTACAAGATATGAACTTCAGCCTGAAGTTGGTGTTAAGGTATCCAAGATCGTTAATCTTCAGGATGATATCAAGCTCAATCTTGCAGCTACTGATATTAGAATTGAGGCTCCGATTCCCGGTAAGGCAGCTGTAGGTATCGAGGTTCCTAATAAAGAGAATGTTACTGTATCTCTTCGTGAACTTCTTGAATCAAGAGAGTTCAGAGAATCTAAAGCTGACCTGTCCTTTGCGGTTGGTAAGGACATTGGCGGTAAGACAATAGTTACAGACATTGCCAAGATGCCTCACGTACTTATAGCAGGTGCAACAGGCTCAGGTAAGTCTGTATGTATCAATACTATGATCCTGTCTATCATCTATAAGGCTAAGCCAGAAGATGTAAGAATGATCATGATCGATCCTAAGGTCGTAGAGCTTTCTGTATATAACGGTATTCCTCACCTTCTTATACCTGTTGTTACAGATCCTAAGAAGGCAGCTGCAGCTCTTAACTGGGCAGTTGCAGAGATGACCAGAAGGTATAAGTATTTTGCTGATGCAGAAGTAAGAGATCTTAAAGGCTACAACGAGTATGTTGAAGCTCATATGGCAGAAGACAGTACGCTCAAGAAGCTACCAAAGATCGTCATTATAGTAGACGAGCTTGCAGATCTTATGATGGTATCTGCAAATGAAGTTGAAGAAGCAATATGCCGTCTTGCCCAGCTTGCAAGAGCATGTGGAATTCATCTTGTAATAGCAACACAGCGTCCGTCAGTTGATGTTATCACGGGACTTATCAAAGCCAATATGCCAAGCCGAATCGCCTTTGCAGTTTCAAGTGGTACAGACAGCCGTACAATTCTTGATATGGTCGGCGCTGAAAAGCTTCTTGGTAAGGGTGACATGCTCTTTTACCCTCAGAGCGTCAGCAAGCCTGTAAGACTTCAGGGTGCCTTTGTTTCGGATTCCGAGATAAGCCGAGTAACAGACTTCCTTAAGGAAGATTCTGATGATGATACTTATGACAGTGAGATACAGGAAGCAGTTCAGAAGATGGAAGGCCAGTCTGGAAGTTCTTCATCTGATGGCGGCGCAATGGGCGCAGGTCCTGACAGAGATGAGTATTTTGCAGATGCAGGAAGGTTTATCATTGATAAGGAAAAAGCTTCAATTGGTAATCTTCAGAGGGTATTCAAGATCGGCTTTAATCGTGCTGCCCGTATCATGGACCAGCTTTGTGAAGCAGGTGTTGTTGGTGAAGAGGAAGGCACAAAACCTAGAAAAGTCCTTATGAGTAAGGCTGAATTTGAAGCACTTCTTAATGGTCAGAAATAAATAGTATTAGTATATATCTATTTGTTAAATAATAAAATTAATACAAAAATATAGTAGTATTTTTAATCAGAGATTGATTACGGGAAAGATATCACTTATATTTATAAACATCAGGTCTAAAATTGTTTTGGTTATTTGCAATTATTAAGGAGGAGCTTTATGAAAACAGATATCGAGATAGCACAGGAAGCGGTTAAATTACCGATTAAGGAAATTGCAGCGCGCGTAGGAATGACAGAAGATGATATTGAGCCTTATGGTAAATACAAGGCTAAGATCACAGAAGAATTTCTCCAGAGCTTAAAGGATAAACCAGCCGGCAAACTGGTTTTAGTCACAGCGATTAACCCTACTCCTGCAGGAGAAGGTAAGACAACAACCAGTATCGGTCTTGCAGATGCTCTTAACAGGATCGGAGTAAAGACAGTAGCAGCTCTTCGTGAGCCTTCACTTGGACCTTGCTTTGGAATTAAGGGTGGTGCAGCAGGCGGCGGATATGCTCAGTGCGTTCCTATGGAAGATATCAACCTTCACTTTACAGGTGACTTTCATGCGATCACAGCAGCCAACAACCTTCTTGCAGCTCTTCTTGATAATCATATCCAGCAGGGCAATGAACTTGGCATAGATACAAGACAGGTAGTATGGAAGAGATGTATGGATCTCAACGACAGAAGTCTTCGTAACGTTGTAGTAGGTCTTGGTGCCAAGGCAGATGGCTTTGTAAGAGAAGACCATTTTGCTATTACTGTTGCTACAGAAGTTATGGCAGCATTCTGTCTTGCTAATGATATAAGCGACTTAAAAGAAAGACTTGGCCGTATCATCGTAGCTTATTCTTATGATGGAAAGCCTGTTACAGCTAAGGATCTTAATGCAGTTGGATCCATGGCTGCTCTTTTGAAGGATGCTATTAAGCCTAACCTTGTTCAGACACTCGAGCATACACCTGTTATCATCCATGGTGGTCCTTTTGCAAATATTGCACACGGATGTAACTCTGTTCGTGCTACTAATGCAGCTTTAAGACTTGCTGATGTTGCTATTACAGAGGCAGGCTTTGGTGCTGACCTTGGTGCTGAGAAGTTCCTTGATATCAAGTGCCGTCAGGCAGGCCTTAAGCCTGATGCAGTCGTACTTGTTGCAACAATCAGAGCATTGAAATATAATGGCGGAGTAGCGAAAGATCAGCTCGCTGAAGAAAACCTTGATGCACTCAAAAAAGGTATCGTAAACCTTGAGAAGCACATTGAGAACCTTCAGCAGTATGGTGTTCCTGTAGTTGTTACACTCAACTCATTCACTTCTGATACAGAAGCTGAGATAGCTTATGTAAGACAGTTCTGCAATGAGCGTGATTGTGACTTTGCCCTTTCAGAAGTATGGGCTAAAGGCGGAGAAGGCGGCGAAGATCTCGCCCGCATGGTTATGAATACTCTTAACAACAAAAAGAGTAACTATACACCTATTTATCCGCTTGATATGTCTCTTACAGATAAGATCGAGGCTGTTTCTACAAAGATTTATGGTGCTGATGGTGTTGTTTATGCACCTGCTGCAGCAAGACAGCTTCAGAAGATAACAGAGCTTGGTTTTGGCAATCTTCCTGTATGTATGGCTAAGACACAGTATTCACTTTCTGATGATCAGAAGGCCCTTGGCAGACCTAAGAATTTCAAGATCACAGTTAGAGAAGCCTATGTATCAGCTGGAGCAGGATTTGTCGTAGCTATCACAGGCTCTATTATGACCATGCCTGGTCTTCCTAAGAGACCTGCAGCCTTCGATATTGACGTCGATGAAAACGGCAAGATTACAGGCTTGTTCTAAATATTTTTAAAGGAAATGAAATTATGAAGTGTCCAAAATGCGGAGCATTTATTCCGGATGAAGCAGTGTATTGCCCATCATGTGGCGAAGAAATAATGATCGTACCTGAAATCGATCCACTTATTGAGACCAGGATCGATGAATCATTGTCTCATCTCGCAAGTAATCTGGATGATACCGGAGAAATACCGGACGAAGATTACGATGATTTTGATGATGATGACGATTTTGACGGCAATGAAGAAGGTCATATATTTGGAAGTTATAAAGTTACTATTTGTATTCTTTGTATCGTTCTGATAACTCTTCTTGGAAGTATTGTCTACTATCTCATCAATAGTGATTCATCTTCTGATAAGAAAACAAGCAATCCTTCAATTGCAAGTACTGCTGCTGTAAGTCCTGATTCTGCTGATGGCTCATCACAGGATGCGGGAGCTGAAACGGAAGAAAACGGACCTAAGGCTCCGACATTTTCTATGGCTTCAGGAACTTATGATACAGAGATAGAAGTCTACATTGAGGCAGGAGAGGGCTCCATTTATTACACTATCAATGGAGTTACTCCTACTCTTGCAGATACTATTTTTAACGGTGTAGATCCAATCATTTTTGATAAAAACGGTATCTACACACTTAAGGCTATTTTGGTTGACGCTGACGGAGTCAAGTCAGAGGTTGCATCTGTGACTTATGAGATCGCAATGCCTGTACCTGATGCTCCTACTATCATCGAAGACAGCGGTAATTATAACGTTGATACTCAGATCGCAGTTGTAACTTCTGAAGGAACCAACGTATATTACACAACAGATGGCACTGATCCTACAGCGGATTCAACTTTATATACAGGCCCTGTAAGTATGCCTTATGGTGAGTCTGTATTTAAGTTTGTAGCTGTTGATAATGAGACTGGTGCTCTGAGTGAGATCGTTGAGCGTGAATATTCACTTCATTATACAGTTAATGTAAGTCAGGAGCAGGCAGCTTCTAATCTGATCACTTTGCTCGTTCAAAAGGGATATCTGCTTGATGGTAGCGGAGCAGTTGCCGGATCGGAAGGATATAATACATATTCAGTCACTTCGACAGAAGTTATTTCAAGTGGTGATTATTATGTATTTACTGAATACCATATGGGTACAGATGGAAGTGCTACACCTACAGGACTTTTATACGCTGTAAATGTACATGATGGCGCTGTGTACCGTCTTGGCATAGATGGTACAGGCAATTATTTCCTTAAACAGCTTACATAAAACGTTTTTTATAAACATCTTTTTTGTCAGCGGGGGAGTTGTAAATTTATCTCTTTGACACTTTACCACGTTTAAGTGTTGCAATGTTTTGCGTTTTGTTTTATGATACTGAGCAGTTAATGCTTAAAATTATAAGTAAGGAGAAACAGGACTATGTTCAAGATTTTGGAAAGAAACGAGCTGGCAGCCCACATCTATCAGATGGTTGTCGAAGCTCCACGTGTAGCTGCAGGATGTCTTCCTGGACAGTTCCTGATCGTGCGCGTTGATGAAGAGGGCGAGCGAATTCCTCTTACAATCTGCGATTACGACAGGGAGAAGGGAACTGTTGAAATCGTGGTTCAGTCAATCGGTGCTGAGACCAATCAGATTGCTAAGATGCAGGCTGGCGATAGCTTTGCTGATGTAGTAGGACCTCTTGGTAATCCATCTGATCTTACTAAGGAAGATCCGGAAGAACTTAAGAACAAGAAAATCGTGTTCATAGCGGGTGGTGTTGGAACAGCTCCTGTTTATCCTCAGGCTAAATGGCTTAAAGAGCATGGAGTAACAGCTGATGTTATCATCGGTGCTAAGAATAAGGATCTGGTTATCCTTGAAGAGCGCTTCAAAACAGTATGTAACCTCTATGTAACAACAGATGACGGTTCATACGGCAGAAGCGGTATGGTTACAAAGTGTCTTGAAGATCTTGTTGCTGAAGGTCATCAGTATGATCTTTGTATCGCAATTGGACCGATGATCATGATGAAATTCGTTTGTAAGCTTACTAAAGAGCTTAACATCCCTACAATCGTTTCCATGAATACTATCATGGTTGACGGAACAGGTATGTGTGGTGCTTGCCGTCTTACAGTAGGAGATCAGGTCAAGTTCGCATGTGTTGACGGACCTGAATTTGATGGTCATCTTGTAGACTTTGATCAGGCTATGAACAGAATGAAGCTTTACAAGAATGAGGAAACAAGACTTAAGCTTGCTGAAGAAGAAGGTAAAACACACAAAGGTCACTGCGGAGTTTGCGATTAAAATAGGAGATTAACAAATGGCGATAGAAGTTGATGTTTTGAAGAGAGTTCCTGTTCGTGAACAGGACGCCAAGGTTCGTGCTACGAACTTTGAAGAAGTATGTCTTGGATATAACAAAGAAGAAGCTGAGGCTGAAGCAACACGCTGCCTTAACTGTAAGAACCCACAGTGCCAGAAGGGATGCCCAGTTGCAATTGATATTCCAGCATTTATCCAGGAAGTAAAAGAAGGTAACGTTGAGGCTGCTTATCAGATCATTAGCCAGTCTTCAGCACTTCCAGCTGTTTGCGGACGTGTATGTCCTCAGGAGTCACAGTGCGAAGGTAAGTGTATCAGAGGCTTCAAGGGAGATCCGGTTTCTATCGGTAAGCTTGAGAGATACGTTGCTGATACAGCCCGCGAGATGGGAATCGTTCCTGAAGGAGCAAAAGAGAAGAAGAATCACAAGGTTGCTGTTATTGGTTCAGGTCCTTCCGGACTTACATGTGCAGGAGACCTTGCTAAGCTTGGTTATGATGTTACTATTTTCGAAGCACTTCATGAAGCTGGCGGCGTTTTAGTATATGGTATTCCTGAATTCCGTCTTCCTAAAGAGAAGGTAGTTAAGAAAGAAATCGAGAACGTTGAAAAGCTCGGTGTCAAAATCGAGAAAGACGTTGTTATCGGTAAGAGTGTAACAATCGATTCACTTATGAAAGATGAAGGCTTTGATGCTGTATTCATCGGATCTGGTGCTGGACTTCCTAAGTTCATGCATATTCCTGGTGAGCAGGCTCTTGGCGTATTCTCAGCTAACGAGTTCCTTACACGTTCAAACCTCATGAAGGCATTCAGTGCTGATTCTACAACACCTATCATGCATCCAAAGAAGACAGTTGTAGTTGGTGGTGGTAACGTTGCTATGGACGCTGCAAGAACAGCACTTCGTCTTGGCTCAGAGGTACATGTTGTATACCGTCGTTCTGAGGAAGAGCTTCCTGCACGTAAGGAAGAAGTTGAGCACGCTAAGCAGGAAGGTGTTATCTTCGATCTTCTTAACAACCCTGTAGAGATCCTTACAGACGAAGAGGGTTGGGTAAGAGGATGCAGATGCATCAAGATGGAACTTGGAGAGCCGGATGAGTCAGGCAGAAGAAGTCCTGTAGAGATCCCTGGTTCTGAGTTCGAGATCGAATGCGATGCTGTTATCATGTCACTTGGTACAAGTCCGAACCCTCTTATCAGCTCTACAACTGAGGGCCTTGATATCAACAAGCGTAAATGTATTGTTGCAGAAGAGAGCGGTCAGACATCCAAGACTGGTGTATTCGCAGGTGGAGATGCCGTAACAGGTGCTGCTACAGTTATCCTTGCTATGGGTGCTGGTAAAGCTGCAGCTGCAGGTATTGACGAGTATCTTAAAACACTTGACTAATAAGTTCATCCATGAACTTATAAACTAGTCTTAGATACATCAATTATCTGGACTAAGAATACATAGATTCTTAAAAAAATATTTACATATAAAGGGCGTACGGGTACAACCTGTATGCCCTTTTTGTGGTATTATATAAGGGATTGTAATAATTGGGAGGACAATAGTTTTATGGGATATAGATCTAATGAAGATATGGCAGAGGATAATCATTCCTCGGCTGTCGTATTGATAAGTGTTGGCATTATTGGTCTTTTGGCTGATATCTATATGCTTATCAAAAACCCCCTCTCGATGCCTATGTTTAATAAGTATATGACAACAGGTATTATGGGCTCTTTGTTTGTTCTTTTTATTGTCATGGGAGCTCTTGCAATGAGGAATTATAAAAGGTTCACTGAAGCTGCAGTCAAGGAGAGCACTCTTTCTGAGAAGATCCATGAGTGGTGCGTTGATAATCTTACAGCTGAATCTATAGAAGATGCTGTTGAAAAATCTGATGATGCTGAAGATTCAGAAGACTCTGATGATTTAGAAGAAGATGTTGATGCAGAAGATTCCAATGACTCTTCAGATGATGACGCGGTGGTTTTTTACAAAAGGACAACTTATATGAAAGACTGCATCCAGCAGAAATTCATGAACCTTGACGAAGACATGCTGGACCGCTTCGTTGAAAAATATTACAGTGAGATTTTTTCTTAGGAAAAATACGGAAAGTGTGAAATTATTAAGATTAGTATACTTTGTGTTGGAAAGATAAAAGAGAAATATTGGAATGACGCAATTGCGGAATACATGAAACGTCTAACAAGATACTGCAAGCCTGAGATAATCGAGGTTGCAGATGAAAAGACTCCTGACAATGCCCCTGAAGCTGTTGAGCTTATGATCAAGGACAAGGAAGGAGAAAAGCTCCTTAAACATGTAGATCCAAAAGCTAAAGTCATAGGTCTTGCTATTAAAGGTAAGAAGGTTGATTCACCAGGTTTTGCCAAATGGATAGATGGATATGCTCTTTCAGGATGCAGCCACATCCAGTTCGTTATAGGCGGATCACTTGGACTTAGTGATGCGGTGTTACAAAGAGCTGATGGACAGATAAGCTTTTCAGATATGACCTTCCCTCATCAGATGATGAGAGTGGTGCTTTTGGAACAGATTTACAGATCCTATAAAATTCTTAGCGGGGAACCATATCATAAATGAATGATGTTACAGAGATTAAGATCGTTCTCACAGTGGACGAGATGAGAAATATATTTGGCCGTAACGACAGCTATATGAAGAAGATCGAAGACAACCTTGGAGTTGAGATTACTGACAGAGGAGGTCAGATCCACATAGTCGGAAGGCAGAAGGATGCTCAGAGTGCAGCGGATATAATAAGACAGCTTGCCAAGCTTTCATCATCAGGAAGCAGCATCGAAGAACAAAGCGTTGATTACGCAATAATACTTAAAGAGGATAGAGATAATATGGGTGACGAGAATATGAACGAGACAGATAACGACAGCGTCCTTTTAGATATAGACTCTGACCTTATCTGCCACACAACAACAGGAAAACCTATTAAGCCCAAGACACTTGGTCAGAAGAAATATGTAGATTCAATACGATCACACATGATTACCTTTGGCCTTGGACCTGCAGGAACAGGTAAGACCTATCTTGCAATGGCAATGGCTATCACAGCATTCCAGAAGGAAGAAGTATCAAGGATCATTCTGACAAGACCAGCTATTGAAGCAGGTGAAAAGCTTGGATTCCTTCCAGGCGACCTTCAGAGCAAGGTGGATCCATACCTTAGACCTTTGTATGATGCTCTGTATCAGATCATGGGAACAGAAAGATTCCTTGCCAACATGGAGAAGGGCCTTATAGAGGTTGCGCCGCTTGCATATATGAGAGGTAGAACACTGGACAATGCTTATATCATCCTTGATGAAGCACAGAATACAACTCCTGCGCAGATGAAGATGTTCCTTACAAGAATCGGTTTTGGTTCCAAGGTTATCGTAACAGGTGATGCTACTCAGAAGGACCTTGCACCTGGAACAGTTTCAGGACTTGATGTAGCACAGAAGGTGCTTAAGGATATCGATGATATTGCAGTATGCAATCTTACAAGTAAGGACGTTGTTCGTCATCCACTTGTACAGAAGATCGTTAAGGCATACGAAGACTATGAGAAAAAAGAGTCAGCCCGTTCAGCCAGAAAGGCTGCCATCAAGAAAGAATCAAGAAAAAGATAATTCTTTTTCCAGATCAGAACTTAGGGAGTGAGTACAAAGTCATTCAAAAATGGGGAGCGTTTTTATATGGATATCAAGACAACAGGTGATGAAAAATTTACTGAGGTAGATATTCGTAGTGAGAGTAAGATCTTAAAATACGTTAGAAATGTTGCCAGTATGATGGTTTTGTGCCTGGCATCATGCTTTTTGATGTTTGCTGCCGGCAAGGCATACAGCCTTACAGATGAAGAGATCATAAGAAATGTGATCACGGTACTTGTTGAGAGCGGTCTTATAATCTTTTTGTGGGAGGATGGCCTTATAAGGGGCTCACTTGTGTATGGTAATGAGAAGCACATGAACCGCTTTTTCATTATCTACATTGTTGTATTTGTGACAGCTCTTTTGTTTCCGCTTGTTAATAATCTGATATGGCCATATCTTAGTATTTTTGTGCTCTTGTCACTTTTTTCCAATGCTCTTATTGGAATATGCAGTGGCTGCGCACTTTTAAATGTTACGCTTTTGCTGTGCCATGGATCATCAGTTCAGCCTTTCTTCATTTATCTTATCGTTGGTGTTGTTGCCATAGTTTTATTCCAGCACGTTGGAGATAAGCTTCAGTTCGGGCTTCCGATACTGATATCCATAATGCTTTTATTTGTACTGCTTGTTGCATATCATGTACTGTTTTTGAATCAGACATTTTCTTTTACCATGCTTACAGTTCCGATCGTTAATGTAGTTATAAGTTCGATCCTGTTGCTGGTACTTCTTAATGCATTCAGCCTTCTTGTAATAAGGGGCAGCAATGACATGTACATGGACATCAACGATCCTGAGTTTGAGCTTCTTGTTAAGATCAAGAACAAGGATAAGAGAGAGTATTACAGAGCTGTGCACACAGCATATCTTGCAGACAGGATAGCTGCAGATATCGGCATTAACAGAATGGCTACCAAAGCCTGTGCTTATTATCACAGAGTTGGTATGCTTGATGGAAAGCCTGAAGATCTGGAAGCTGCAAAGCCGTATTTTCAGCGCTATCAGTTCCCTGAATCTGCGGTTACTCTTTTGGAAGAGTATATTAAATGTGGCAAAAAGGCGCCTGTTTCCAAAGAGGCGACTATCATTAATCTTTGCGAAGATCTTGTAAATAAGTTAATGGCTATTTTCGAAAAAGATAAAACTGCTAAAATAGATAGTGACAGAATGATAGAAGAAATGATTGAAAGAAGGCATATAAGCGGAAGCTTTAATAATTCCAATCTTTCAATTGCAGAGCTTAACAGAGTCAGTAAGCTCTTGAAAAAGGAGAAATTGTATTATGATTTTCTGCGTTGAAAATGAAGTCGATGCAAAGTTTGATTTCGACATTGAAGAAATTGCGCGCAGTGTTTGTGAAGAAGTTCTTAGAAGTGAAAATTTTCCTGAAGAAGCCCAGATCAATATGCTGATCACAGATGATGATGGCATACATGAGATGAACAGGGAGTTCAGGGATATAGACCGGGAGACAGACGTTTTGTCTTTTCCCAATATTGAATATGAAACTCCCGGCGACTTTTCGGTCCTGAATGGTCCGGACAGGTGCAACATGGTAGATCCGGATAACGGAAGCATCTATCTTGGTGACATCGTGATCAATGAAAAGAGGGTCAGATCACAGGCCCTTGAATATGGACACAGCGAAAAGAGGGAATTTGCTTTTTTGACAGCTCATTCAATGTTTCATCTGTGCGGTTATGACCATATGGTTGAGGATGAAGCCAGAGTAATGGAACAGAAACAAAATGACGTACTTGAAAGGCTTGGGATAACACGAGATGGCAATTAAAGGTAAAGATCGGATTAAACCGGATACTTTTTCTGTAGCACTATTTTTGATGATCTGTATTTTGATGCTTACCAGGATTTTCCTTTTGCGTATCATCAAAAATGAAGGACTTGGAATATTCGCTTCGCCTATGGATCTTTTTATGATCTGTTATGGTGTGTTTGTTTTTGCGCTCGAACATGCTATAGCTGCAGTCATTCGTCTTTATGAAAAAAAGAAACAGTTCATAAATGCCATGGATGCTGCAAGGAAGGCAAGAACCATTTCCTTTGCTGCTGGAGTGATCGTAAGTGGCGTGATCCTGATCTTTTCTGTTTCTGCTTCTGAAAAACTCTTTGGTTCAAGAATTGGATTCCTGGCTTTGATAGCGGTGGCTGCTGCAATTATATTTATCAGCGTTCAGGGAGCTATCAGGGGTATGCTTGAAGGCTTTGGAGAGAATCTTTATTCTCTTTTAGCTGAGATTATATTTGCTGTGGCATTTGTTCTTTTGACACCTATGTTTGCAAGCTTTGCTTACAGATATGGTCTTAAAGCCAATGCCCTCTTGGAAAGAAATGACCTGGCATCGGGTTATGGCGCTTTTGGAGCCCTTGCTGCTGTATGCATTTCTTCCTTGATCACACTGTTATATCTTCTTATTGTCTGGAAACTTAAGAGTGGCAAGATGGAAGATAAAGTAAGAAGCGGAGAACCAAGGTACCTTGGAGCGGGTCCTTCTTACAGCAGAAATGTTTTGGCTTTTTCTCTTGCTTTTGCTTTTCCTTTTGCCATCAATCTGATAGATGAGACTATGTTTGTGGGCTCTCTTAAGCATACATCTGCTCAGTGGGGCATCTGGTATGGCGGAGTTCTTCCCGTTATTGTAATAGCTGTTTGTATCATTGTTATTTTGCAGATGAGAAAAGTATATGAGTTTTGTTCCATGATCGTTCATTCTGACAGGCATGGGGCTCTTGATGTTCTGGCTGAATTTTCCAGATATCTTGTTATACTTCTTTTCCCTGTATCAATGTTTATGGTGGTCCTTGCAGATACCATTCAAAGAGCTGTGTATGTGACTCCTACAGATTCTGCTGTGGCAATGATGGGGCACGCTTCACTTATTGTATTTTCTGCTCCTATAGCAATTCTTATGAGTTCTATTCTTCTAAGACTCAGAAAGCTTAGAGCACTTATTCTAAATGTAGTTGTAGCTGCAATAGTACATGTGCTTACATTCTGCTTTATGTCTTATGGAATGAGCAAAGAAATGACAGCAGTATCCTATGCGGATTTTGTGATGTTCCTTGTTATTGGCGCCATGGGATTCTGGGAGATCATGAGAATGATCCATTACAGACATAAATGGATCCAGTGTGTTGTAGTTCCTTTTATCTGCAGCGCGGTTGCAGCGGTCATAGTATTCCTTCTCAATATGGTACTTATCAATGTCATAGGCGAGATACTTACTATACTTGTAGGCTGCCTTGCAGGTGGATTTTTGTATTTGCTCTTCCTCCTTGTTCTCAGAGGAATATACGAATACGAAGTTGAGAGAATTCCGGGTGGCGGATTTATTCTCGTATTAGCCAGAGGTTTTCATTTTATATGAGTAAAAAAGTTCTAGTAGCAGGTGCGGGTGCAGCCGGCATGTGTGCTGCGATCATGGCAGCAAGGCAGGGTGCAGACGTAACTCTTTTGGAAAAAAATGATATAGCCGGCAAGAAAATCTCCATGACTGGTAACGGTCGCTGTAACCTGACCAATGAGGCCATGAGCCCGTCATGTTATAATCTTAGTGCCAGAGACAGGATGGGAGATTTCCTGGATAGATTTGGCGTATCAGATACTATAGATTTTATGAGGTCACTTGGCGTTGTGACACAGAGTGAGGAAGGGTATATCTATCCCCTTTCAGGTCAGGCAGTAACGGTACAAAATGCCCTCTTTGATGAAGTTAAGAGGCTTGGAATAGATTATATCAGTGGAAGACAGCTTAAGAAGATAACTCCTCTTAATGAAGGAGGTTTTGAGGTTAAGGCATCTGGCGAAGTTTATAATGCAGATGCTGTTATTATTGCAACCGGCGGCCTGTCAGGCCCTAAGTCCACTATGTCTACAGGAGACAGCTATTATATAGCAAAGAGCCTTGGCATGGAGGTTACTAAGACATATCCTGCTCTTGCAGCTCTTTTGTCAGATGATAAGGACCTTCCAAAAGAGTATGGCGTAAGGATGATGGCTAATGTAAGGATCGAAGAGATCGAGGACCTGTGCGAGTATGGTGAAGTGCAGATAACTTCCAAGGGGATCTCTGGTATCCCTGTGCTGCAGCTTAGCGGAAGAGTAGCGCAGTATCTTGATGAGGATGAAGATTTAGCGGCTAAAGATGGTAAGCCCAATGGAGCGTCTGTTACAGCAGTACTGGACTTTTTTCCGTCATATTCTGATGATGAATTTGAGAATCTGAAAAAAGATATCTCCGGTATGGCTGAAGGTAAGAGCTTCATTCAGGTTCTTGATGGTATCTGCAATCATCTGATAGGCGTGATGATCCTTGGTAGATGCGGTATCGATCAGGATGCCTTAGTTAAGAAAGATGATTTAGATAAGCTTTGCAGCCTTATCGATAATTATAGAAAAGTTAGAATTAGTATATGCGGCGTTTCAGACTATGCTTCATCCCAGGTTACAAAGGGTGGAGTAAGTCTTGATGATCTTAGCGACGATCTTGAGTCTTTAAAGACTCCTGGGGTATACGTGGTTGGAGAGCTTGCAGATGTTGACGGAAGATGCGGAGGATATAATCTTCAGTGGGCATTTACAAGTGGAAGCATCGCGGGCATAGCTGCGGCCGTAAAATAGGATGATATATGATCAGAATTAGTAATATAAAAGTTAAAAACGGAGGCGATGCCTCTTTATTTCAAAATGGAGTTATGGACCCTAAGGCTCTTTCAAAGAGTCTATCTTTTGTGTGCGCAAAAGCTTTGAAGATAGATCCAAAGGATATAGCAAAGCTGTCTGTCTTCAGGCATTCTATCGATGCACGTAAGAAGCCGGATATATTTGATGTATATACAATTGATATAACACTGAGCATAAACGAAAAGAAAGCACTTCAGAAAGCCCGCAATAAGAATGCTCAGCTTTTTGAGCCTGCTCTATATAAGCTTCCACCTTTTGGTGATAAGGAGATGACTAAGTCTCCTGTAGTTGTTGGAGCAGGTCCCTGCGGTCTTTTTGCAGCGTATGAGCTTGCCCGTCTTGGCTTTAAACCTGTCCTTATTGAAAGAGGAAGACCGGTTGAAGACAGGCAGAAGGACGTAGAGAATTTCTGGAAGACAGGAGTTCTTGATACAGTTTCTAACGTTCAGTTTGGTGAGGGCGGCGCCGGAGCTTTTTCTGACGGTAAACTCAATACCATGGTCCGAGACAAGGACGGAATCGGAAGAGCAGCTCTTAAGATCTTTATAGAGCATGGAGCACCGGAAGAAATCTACTACGAGGCTAAGCCTCACATTGGAACGGATAAGCTTGTAGAAGTTGTAAAGAATATCAGAGAAGATATTAAAAAGCTTGGCGGAACAGTCCTTTTTGAAACTCAGATGACAGGACTTGTTCTATCTGGCAAGGGCGATACAGATAATAAGGTTACAGGGATCCGTGTCAAAAATAAGGATGGCGAAGAGTCTGTAATTGATACAGATACTGTTATTATGGCCATAGGTCATAGCGCAAGAGATACTTTTGAAGCTCTTGTTAGTGATGGCGTTTACATGGAGCCTAAGGCATTTGCTGTAGGTCTTCGAGTTGAGCATCCTCAAAAAAAGATCAACAAGTCGCAGTACGGTGTAGAGCAAAGCCCTACACTTCCTGCATCTCCTTATAAAGTAGTTCACAACACATCTTCAGGAAGAGGCGTTTATTCTTTTTGCATGTGCCCAGGAGGCCATGTTGTTAACGCTTCATCTGAAGAAGGTCACTTGTGTGTAAATGGAATGAGCTATTATGCCCGTGATTCCAAGAACGCAAACTCTGCGATCATAGTTACTGTTAAGCCGGAAGACTTCGGCGGCGAAGGACCTCTTTGCGGAGTAGAGTTCCAGAGAAGACTTGAAAAGAAGGCCTATGAACTTGGTAGTGGCAAGGTGCCTGTAGAATATCTTGCAGATTTTAGAAACGCTAGCAAGGCCAGAGCCAACGAAGATGATAGAAGTAGTTGGAATACTCCCTGCATAAAGGGCGAGTATACTTTTGCTAATGTTCATGAACTTCTTCCTGCAGACCTTAAGGAAGCTATTGATGAAGGAATGACAGCATTCGGCCGCATGATAGAAGGTTTTGATGCTGATGATACTCTGATGGAAGGCGTCGAAAGCAGAACATCATCTCCTGTAAGGATCACAAGAGGAGAGGATCTTCAGGCTGTATCTACAAAGGGACTTTATCCCTGCGGAGAAGGAGCCGGATACGCCGGAGGAATCATGTCGGCGGCTATGGATGGAATGAAGGTGGCAGCACGCATCTGCGCTGAGCGCTGCCCGAGGAAATAGTATTGGATAAACAGGAATATAGAAAGAAAGCTCTTGAAATAAGAGATAGTATATCTGTTGAAAATAGAGAAGAGTATAGTGGTATAATTGCTGTTAGGCTTTTAGAATCTGATGCTGTAAAAAAAGCGGAGAACATTCTTATATACTATTCGTATCGTTCAGAGGTAAGTACCGAACATCTTATTGAGCGTTTGATCCAGATGGGCAAGAATGTGTATTGCCCGAAGGTGCTTGATGTTAAAGATGGCTTGATGGAATTCTTCAGGATTACGAGCATGAATCAGATCGGCGAAGGCTTTCATGGAATACCTGAGCCGGTTACTGAGGAAGTATATAAGACTGGGACTGACAGGCAGCATTCGGATACCCTGATGATCATTCCGGGAGTTGCTTTTGACAGAGAGTGCAACAGGATTGGATATAAGGGCGGCTTTTACGACCGTTATATTCCTAGAGTTCCGGGGGCTGTGCTTGTTGCTATTGCCTTTGATGAGCAGATATCAGATGACGTTTTTGCGATGGAAGCGCATGACATTAAGCCCAATATTATATATACTCCTACAAGGCATTTAGGAATCTGATTTTATCAATTCGTAAACTTCCCACTTGTTTTTGGGAGTCGAGAACTTTGATGGAAGATGACGCTGATATAATCCTCGAGCGTCATCCGGATGAGGAGTGTCCAGGGGCATCGTTTGTACATGCGTTATTTAGCGTGGTATTAACTAAGTCCTCAATGCGAACTGCCAAAGCCCCTACGACGAATGACAAGGTAGATCGAGGATTATATCAGCGCCATCTTCCCGCACAGCTTACAGTCTCCCCAAAACAAGTGGGAAGTTGGCAAGACTACTAAAAAAGAAAGCAGGAAAGTTTTTTATGGATCCACGACAGGAAATAATTAACATTGGAAAACAGCTTCATGACCAGGGACTTCTTGTCAGAACCTGGGGAAATATATCATGCAGACTGGATAAAGATCGTATTCTTATAACCCCAAGCGGTATTCAGTATGAAGACCTTACCCCTGAGATGATCGCAGAGGTTAAGCTTAAGGATCTTTCATGGGAGGGCAAGTGCAAGCCTTCAAGTGAACTTCTTGTACACGCCTCTTGCTACAATGCCAGAAGCGATATCAGATTTATAATTCACACACATCAGGTATTTGCTACTGTTGCAGGTTCTCTTGGCGTTAAAGAGATAAGGGCTGAAGTTGATGGAGACGATCTTAGGATTCCATGTGCGCCATATGCGCTTCCCGGAACTAAAAAACTTGCTGAAAATGTCAGAAAGACAATTGAGAAGTATAAGTCTGCAAATGGTATCATCATGTCCAATCACGGCACTATTTGCATGGGCGCTATAAGTGACGAAGCCCTTGAGTGTGCTATGGAGATGGAAGAAGCTGCAAAGATCTTTTTACATGGTTATTGCCATATGGATATTGAGAGTGAGTTCCTTGAGGGCTTCAGCTCCCACATCAACAGCGGCAAGATAATCTATGACAAGCCTGATACCCCTTACAGGGTTAAGAGGATTCATGAAGAGATCTATGCCAAGAGGCCCGATGTTAAGCATATAGTTCACAATAAATCCCAGGCCTGCAGGATCGTATCAAGACGTGCGACTCTTATGAAACCGCTTCTTGATGATTTTGCCCAGCTCATTGGAACCGGTGTCAGGATTCCACTTAACCATCATGGCCATGATGGAAGACGTATTATTGTGAAAAAAAATATCAACGCAGTTTTTGCTCTTGATGATGGAGCTTTCTGTCTTGGGGAAACCAGAGACGATGCAGAGGCTGCTGCACTTGTTTTGGATAAGGCTTGTATTGCACAGATTGCGGCCTCAAGATACGGTAGCGCCAACTTTCTTTCATACAGAGATTGCCATAAGATGAACAGACACTACAGAAACTCTTACTCGAAGCTGGCAAAAAGATGATTGTTGAGCCGCCCAAAACTATGTTAAAATGGTTTTAGATTTTATATCCATATCTATGGAGGACATCAATATGACAGAAACTATTACAAACGAAGAGGTTAAGGTGGCTGCTTCAGAAGAATCTGCAAAGCCAGTTGAAAAGCCTTGGGCTGAAGAGACAGCGGCAGAAGACAAGTATGTAGCTTATGTATCAAGCTATACAAATGGAACAGGCGACAAGTTCGGTATCCGTGTTTATGACGTAGATATCAAGAATGGTCGTATGACTGAGAAGAGTAAGATCAAGATCACAAACTCTTCTTATGTTACTGAGTCCAAGAATAAGAAGCACCTTTATTCTATAACCGATTTTGGTGTTGAGGCTTATGACATTAAGAAAGACGGAACTCTTAGTCTTATTAACGAAGCTTCCATCAACGGAATGAGAGGATGTTATCTTTCTACTGACTACGAAGATAAATTCCTTTTCTGCGCAGGATATCATGATGGTAAGATCACTGTTCTTCGTCTTAATGAAGATGGTAGTATCGGTGAGATCACTGAAGAGATCTATCAGAAGGGTCTTGGTTCTGCTGCAGGACGTAACCACCGTCCACATGTTCAGTGCGTTCGTATGACCAAGGACAACAAGTTCCTGTGCGCATGTGATCTTGGAATGGACAGGATAAATGTTTATAAGCTCAATCATGAGACAGGTCGTCTTGAAAATGCTGACGTTATCCACTGCGATCAGGAGTCAGCACCAAGACACATCAAGTTCTCAGAGAATGGTGAATTCATCTATGTTCTTACAGAACAGAAGAATTCAATCGACGTATATCACTACAGAGTAGATGATCACGATATACCTGATTTCGAAAGAATTCAGTCAATGTCTACTATCGACGAGCCTGATGTACAGGGTATCGCAAGTAGTGCTCTTATGTTCTCACTTGATTACAACTATCTTGTATCATCTAACCTTGGTGAGAACTTTGTAGATATCTACAGAGCAGATAAGAGAACAGGTAAGCTCAAGAAGATCCTTGGTCTTCCAATTTCAGGCGAGTATCCTAAGGATGCTGCTTTGTTCCCTGACAACAAGCACCTTGTATCTCTTAACCACGAGTCCAACACAATGACTTTCTTCACTGTTAACATGTCAAAGGGAATCATTGTTATGAACGGACCTGAGATCAGTGTAGATCAGCCTAACTGCATCGTATTCCATAAGATTGAGGGATAATATCCAATAGATTATTTGGAAAAAGAGTAAAAATAACCCGATGAGTTCAATATAGCTCATCGGGTTTTATTATTGTTTCACCTATTATTATGCTTTTTTCTGTTACAGAGTATTTGCTTTTGTATATTAGATCTTTGTCATCTTCTTTAGTTCTTGTTGTTATAGAACTCAGTGATATATTCAGCTCTTGATGACATATTTGATATCATCGCATCAAGAAGTGTAACTGCAGCCATGCACTCAACTACAACAACAGCTCTTGGTACAACGACAGGGTCGTGTCTTCCGCCAATTACTACGTCAATGGGGCTTCCATCCTGTTTAACAGTTGCCTGCTCCTTGGAGATAGAAGGTGTGGGCTTTACATGGCAGCGAAGTACGATCTCAGAACCGTTTGAGATTCCGCCCATGATGCCGCCTGAGTGATTAGTAGTAGTTACGATCTTTCCATCTTTGCTTGTAAATCCGTCGTTATCTTCTGAACCCTTGTAGGTTGATACAAGTACGCCATCTCCAACTTCAACAGCCTTTACAGCGCCAATGGACATAAGAGCCTTGGCCATTGAGGCATCAAGCTTATCAAATACAGGATCGCCTATTCCTGCTGGAACGCCCTTAATTCGGCATTCAATAACGCCGCCTACAGAGTCCTGTTCTTCTCGGCACTTCTGAATATAGTCGAATGCCTTGGTGGCAGCTTCTGCATCTGGCATGCATACAGGATTTTCTTTTATCAAAGATGGATCAAACTTATCAGGATCTATGCTTACAGGTCCTATGGACTTGGTATAGGCTGTGATCTCAATGCCCATCTGCTTAAGGAGTGTGCAGCAAAGAGCTCCTGCGGCAACTCGGCCTATGGTCTCTCGACCTGATGAGCGTCCGCCTCCTCTGTAATCTCTGAAGCCGTATTTGGAATCAAAGCCACAGTCTGCGTGTCCTGGTCTGTAATAGGAGGCTATCTGGCTATAATCT
>CAMVNV010000038.1 GCA_947168935.1 uncultured Butyrivibrio sp.
CCGGAACCCACAAGTTGTGAATTCAAAATTTGCGGATAAAAGTCGCCGATTCATAACAGCTTATCCGCAAGTAATCCGGAACCCACAAGTTGTGAATTCAAAATTTGCGGATAAAAGTCGCCGATTCATATAAGTTTATCCACGTGAACCAACATAAGCACAGTCATAGAACTGCAAAAAGCATTATAGCACATAGAATCTCTACATAGAAACCTATTCGTGTTTTTGGAGAGGATGCAGCTATTAAAAATATGATGTAGGTGTCAAAAGTACCTTTTGACACCTACATATGATTCTTGCAACATATGAATAAGTCGTATCAATATAAAACCCAGTATCTGACTACAGACAAAGCAGAAGTAAACTTTCGATTTTTATCATATGTGGCACATATTTTTGATTGACTAAAGTTTAACGAAACGATACAATTAATAGAGTGATACAAAATTAACAATAACAGCTCAGGAGGAAGGCGCATGGATAAGGAAATATCCCAGGCAGTAGTCAGCCGCCTGCCCCGTTATTTCAGATATCTTGGTGAGCTTAAGGCTAGTGGAGTAGAGAGGATCTCATCTCAGGAACTCTCTGATATCATGAAGGTTACAGCTTCACAGATAAGGCAGGATTTCAACAATTTCGGTGGATTTGGACAACAGGGATACGGGTACAATGTTGAGTATCTTTATGACGAGATCAGTAAGATCCTTGGCATTGACAAGAAGCATCAACTCATAATTATTGGAACGGGTAATCTTGGTACAGCTCTTGCGGGTTATACCAATTTTTCAACAAGGGGTTTTGTTTTTAAAGGCGCTTTCGATCAAGATTCTTCCCTTCACGGCAAGATGATCGGTGATGTTGAGATCCGTCCTGTAGAAGAGATTGAGGACTTCATCAAGAAGAACAACATTGATATCGCAGTTCTTACTATTCCTAAGGATCAGGCTGTTCCTATGGCGGACAGGCTTATCAAGGCCGGTATCAAGGCAATCTGGAACTTTGCTCATGTTGATCTTGATGTTCCGGACAATGTTCAGGTTGAGAATGTTCATCTTTCAGACAGTCTTATGAAGCTGTCATACAACATCAACCGCTACGAAAGAACTCATAACGGAAAGAAATGATTTTTTTCCCAAAAGAAAAATAATAATATTCGGGTGGCAGGCTATGCCAGGGTTACAATACATTCTTGGATCAGGGATTTAAGAATGATCGTTCCTTGCAGGCCTGTCATTTATATTGTTCTGATAAAAAATATAAGTCATGTTGTATAATGTATGTAGGACTTGCGCATAGACCTGATTCTAATTAAATTTATCTATCTTGCCGAAATACTAAACGGTAGTTTTTGTTGCTTGAGATATAGTTTTGATATATGAAATTTTTTCATATACCGTACCTAAAAGGAAGGATGCTATGTCAAGGGAAGAAGAAGTCTTCATGCCGGCACTACAAGGCAAGAATATACCAATTGTAACAACTGATGATAAGTGGAAGATGCTCTTTGGAGAAGAGGGCGTGAGTGCTGAGATCCAGGAGCTTGCAACTGAGCTTAAGAGGCTTATGGATTCGCAGGCTGCCTTCAAACAGAAGATCAAGGATATCAAGCGCCTTAAAAAGACTCTTCTTGACGAGGTTATAGGTATTTCTGACAGGCTCAACAAGGGCGATAAGTCGGCGGCCAAGGAGCTTGACGACAGAAAGAGGCTGATCGGAGACTGTAACACTCAGATAGAAGCTCTTGAAGATCAGCTTATTGGCCTTCCCAGAGAGATATATCAGCTCAATTACAAGATCATGGTCGCTTCAATGTCTGTATGCTATGATAGGCTGCATCGCAACACGGATGAGATCAATGAGATCGATGAGTGGCTCTCCAATACGAGAAAAGAGCTTAAGAAACAGGTAATAAGACTTCAGGAAGGGGAGATGGAGAACTTCAATCTCTACTCTTATATGCACGATATCTTCGGACCTGAAGTTGTAGATATTTTTGATATGGAATATGATCCTGAAAGAAATCACAGGATCCGAACTCCCAGCGCTGATTCAAGACAACCTGGCGCATAACCTGAACACGAATCTAAAAGAGGGATTATATGCAGTATTTAGTTACAGCTAATGAGATGAAAACCTGCGATCGTAACACATCAGAGCATTTTGGAGTTCCGTCCATAGTGCTCATGGAAAGAGCGGCACTGGCTGTTGCAGCAAGGATCGGTGAGTGGAAGAGAGCTTTGCGTACAGCAAGAGCTTTTAACGTACTCATTGTTTCTGGACACGGCGGCAATGGCGGCGACGGAATAGCGATCGGAAGAATCCTTCACCAGCATGGATACAGAGTTCAGATAGCCCTTGTTTGCGACAAGGACTCAAATCCTGATACCACCTTGCAAAAAAAGTGTGCGAAGGCCTATGGAATTCCGATGGACACTTTTTCCAATGTAAGAGCCACCAAATCACAGATGGAATGGGATATCATAGTAGATGCTGTTCTGGGTATAGGATGCACACATGATATCGAAGGCGAATATGCCGAAGCCATCATGTACATCAATGAGTGCAAGAAGCTCAAGGATGAATCAACACTTGTAGTTTCTGTAGATATTCCATCAGGAATCGATACTGATACAGGAAGCGTTCACCAGCTGGCAGTTAAGGCTGATATGACAGTTACCTTTAATTTTGCCAAGATGGGACAGCTTTTATATCCCGGAACAGAGTACTGCGGTCAGCTTTTTGTAGAGGACGTTGGCATTACTGTTGACGGCTTTATGGGTAATCTCCCAGAGTACTTCTTCTTTGACGAGGGGCCTGAAGATCTTTTGCCAAGGAGAGTTGGATACGGTAATAAGGGAACTTTTGGTAAAGTGCTTGTGATCGCCGGTAATGACATGGTTAGCGGTGCCTGTCTTTTGTCTTCAAAGTCTGCCTTTCATTCGGGCGCAGGAATGGTCAAGGTGTTTACAACCCCTGCCAATATTGAAGTGATCAAGCAGAGTATTCCTGAGGCTATGTTCAGTGCTTATGCCAACATAGAGACGGATGACAATATCAAAAAGATTAAAAATATACTTATTGAAGACCTAAAATGGGCCAGTGCAGTTGTGATAGGTCCTGGTCTTGGAACAGGAATGGTTGCTAAAGAGATCCTTAGCACTGTTTTTGAAAACTATGACAATTTCCTTGTGGCTGATGCAGATGCTCTTAATCTGATAGCAGAGGATGAGAATATCAGTCAGCTTGCGAGAAAATATACAGAATCAGAAGATAAGCTCCTTGTCATGACTCCGCATGTTGCTGAGTTTGCAAGGCTTTACAATGCCGCATTTAGCGATAAGTCAGGTGAACCCGTGTCCGTTTATGACATTAAGGAAAATATCCTTAAGTGGCCTCAGGTTCTTGCGGACTACTTTGGCTGCGTTGTGATCTGCAAAGATGCTAGATCTGTCGTTGCAGGCGGTGGCAAAAAGCAGATGTATGTAAATATCTCCGGTAACAGCGGTATGGCTACTGCAGGATCCGGTGATGTTCTTGCGGGAATCCTTGGAGCTTTGAGTTCCAGAAAGCTGGGAGGCTTTCAGACAGCCTGCATAGGGACCTTCATTCACGGCCTTGCCGGTAACCGTGCGGCTTCCAGAGTAGGGGAGTATTATATGACAGCCAGTGATATAATAAAAGAGCTGGCCAATGTCCTTCCAGAAAAATGAGATTGAAAATTAAAAATTTTCAATCTCTGCGACGTGGTGGCGCAAGCTCCACCACGTCCATCAGGGACTCGTTTCCCTGGTATCATAATATATAGAAAGTGTAATCAATAAAATGAATTCACATGAAATAGTAAGCAGAGATAAGCTTTCAAAGGAGATGGCTTTAAAATATCCCAGGGTATGCGCTGCTGTTGATCTTGATGCCATACTTTCAAACATGAGATCAATGCATGAAAACCTGGATCCTAAGACCAAGATGATCGCAGTAATCAAGACAGATGGTTATGGATTTGGAGCTGTTCCTATCGCAAAGCTTCTTGAAGTAGAGGATTATATTTGGGGGTACGCCTGCGCAACAGTAGAAGAGGCGATGGAGCTCAGGGATAATGGCGTTAAAAAGCCTATTCTGATTCTGGGATACACATTTCCATTTTCTTACGATACCCTTATTGATAACGAAATAAGACCTGCTGTATTCAGATACGATCAGCTTGAGCAGCTCGAGCAAAGGGCACAGGAGAAGGCTGAGAATGGCTGGAGCGGTAAGGTTAAAGTCCATATAGCAGTTGATACTTCTATGTCAAGAATAGGCGTACGCCCTGACGATGAAGGAGCAAGGTTTGTTCAGAAGGCTCTTTCCATGAAGTATATTGAAGTTGAAGGAATCTTTACTCATTTTGCAAGAGCAGATGAGAAGGACCTTACAGATGTTCTTTCCAAAAAAGATATATTTGCTTCTTTTGTAGAAAGAGTAGAAAAAGAAAATGATTGCAGGATACCTCTCCATCACTGCGCAAACTCTGCAAGTATTATTCAGATACCGCAGGCTCAGATGGATATGGTAAGAGCAGGCGTTACAATGTACGGAATGAAGCCATCTGAGGACGTTCCTGCAGATAAGGTAAAAATTGAACCTGCCCTTGGCCTATACAGCCACATCGCTTATATTAAAGACGTACCTGCAGGGGTGCCTGTAAGCTACGGCGGAACCTATGTAACAGATAAGCCCACAAGAATGGCTACTATCCCTGTAGGATACGGCGACGGATATCCAAGAAGCCTTTCCAATAAAGGCTATGTCCTTATCCATGGCAAAAAAGCTCCTATACTTGGCCGTGTGTGCATGGACCAGTTCATGGTAGATGTAACAGATATTCCTGAAGCAATGGAGAACGAAGAAGTTACCCTCATTGGATGGAGCGGTGACAGCCATATATCAATTGAAGAGTTAGGAGATCTCAGCGGACGCTTTAACTACGAGCTCGCCTGCGATCTGAATCCCAGAATCCCGAGACTTTATATCAAGGGATAACGAGAGGTAAGCATGCTTTTTATCAGTGTACTTGTAACAATTTTCATGACTATACTAAAAGCATACGTATGGTTGCTTAAACAGATGTTTAAGCTTGTTTGGAATGTTTATAAATTATTTGTGTGTCTATTTCCAGCTGCCGGTATTGTACTGGCAGCTCTTGTTGTATTTGAATGTGCGGGCTTTGCAACAGGAAGCGACTATATAGGTAAAGCTTCTGATTTCGTATCTCAGTACGTCCACGCCCAGGCAGGAACTCCCCTTGATAATACAGCAAATGAATCTATAGAAAACGGCGATGCTTCAAAATCTGTAAGTGGCACGACCGGAAGTACCAGTGACGTAGCAGGAAAAGCCAGCGATATATCAGGCTACGCATCAAGCTATGCATCTGATCTTACAGAAAATATTACATCAGACCTTCAAAAGAATATCGAAAGCGGAGTAAGTGACATCTCTGAAAAAGTCACCCAGACCCTCCTTCAGTCAGTAACCTCCTGGTGGGAAGGAATCCTTGAACAGAGCGAAAAGAAGGCCTATGTGGTAATCGCCTGGGCTATAACGATCCTTATTGGAATTCCAATCTTTTTAGCACTGTTATTCCTGTCGGCAGCAGCAAGCGGCTTACACTTCCTTGGAATAGCCATAATATGTGACCTTGTCCTATACGTAGCAAGAAGCATCTTCGGAATGACAACCCCATTTAGACAGTTCAGAAGAAGATACTGCTTCCTATTCCATACAAAACCCTTCTACGACCCTAAATACGAAGATTCATATCAGGACTGGCTCAAACGCCACCATGACGAATTTGAAAACGACACCTTCGGTACTGACATGGCCTATGGCGAAGACTACGAGCCTGAAGAAGACTACAACAGAGTAGGAAGAAGAGACTTCGACGGAAGACGAGTTACAAGAAAAGAAGCTAAAAGACTGGACAGGATCAGGAAACGCCAGAAAAACTACGACGATTATTACGAAGACTACTACGACCGCCTCGAAGCCCAGGAAGAGGACGATGAAGATTATGATGAATATGATCGAATAGACGAATCTGACGAGGAAGACGAAGAGTTCGAAAGCTATAACAGAAATAGCAGGAATCGTAATGATAGCCGAAGAAACCGCAAAAGTACTCGAAAAGCTAGCTACGATGATTACTATAATGACGATGACGAAGAAGATGAAGAAGACGAGGAAGATTACTATGAACAGTCCAATAGAAGAACCCGAGCTTCCGGCAGCAGATCATCCAGTAAAGACCGCTTTGAGACCTTCGATTTCTTCGCCGGCTGCCGCTCCCGCGATGGCGTGGTAAAGAAATACCACTCCCTCGCCAAACTCTACCACCCAGACAACCTCGAAGGCGACGCTTCAGCAATCACCGAGATCAATCGTCAGTACAAAGAGGCGATGGGCAAGTACAAGTAAGCGCCCATTCCCCCAAAATCTTGACGACAACACCCCGCAATGCTATAGTTTAAGTTGACGTTTTGTGTGCATACCGCACCAAAACATTTGTAAAAACAATTATTTTCTAAAAGGAGATGAATTTATATGGATGATGGCGGACCCTCTGCCTTTTATTTTATGGGACTAGCACTCCTGCTCATACTCGATGTCATCGTGTATGGTTTTGGATCAGCCCTCCATAATCTAAAAGCAGAAGACCTCTTTGGCGAAGCTTTAGGGGAAGGCGAGGAACCATCCGAAGAAGAAAGTGAAAAGCAGAAAAGCTCCGGCGATATCTTTTTGTCAGGACTTATCAGTAATCCGACAGACTATGTCAATACGGTTCAGCTTTTTGTTTTTATATTGAATATCATCATCGGACGCTTCTATGTTGAACGTTTTGGAACAATGGTTGGAAGCGTGTTTTCTGTGTTTGATGAGACTGTAGCTCTTATTATTGGGCAGATAATTACTGCATTTCTTCTTTTATACGTGTTTTTGTCACTTGGTGTGCTTCTTCCCAAGAAGCTTGCCAGAAGACACCCCAAAGGCTGGGCTAAAGTCCTTAGTCCTTTTATCAGGGTTCTCATGGCTGTTCTTAAGCCTTTTACTAAGCTTATAGAGCTTACAGTACATGGAATCATGTATTTGTGCGGCATCAGAGATTTTGATGATGACACGGATGTGACTGAAGAAGAGATCAGATCTATGGTTTCTGAAGGTCAGGAACAGGGCGTGCTTCAGGATTCTGAAGCAAACATGATCACCAATATCTTCGAGTTTTCTGATAAGGAAGTTCGGGATATTATGACTCATCGTAATGATATATGCGGAATCGACGGTACCATGAATCTTGAAGATGCAATAAGCTTCATGCTTCAGGGCAATAACTCAAGATTCCCGGTATTCCTTGATAATATCGATCATATTATTGGTATAGTCCATATCAGGGATGCAGTTCAGAAGGACTCTGAACCTGATAATGAGAAAAAAGAGATAAGGCAGATACGCGGACTTATGCGTCAGCCTATGTACGTGCCTGAAACCAGGAATATAGAGTCTCTTTTCCACAGCATGCAGTCAACAAAGACCCAGATCGCGATAGTAATCGATGAATATGGCCAGACTGCAGGTCTTGTATCAATGGAGGATATCCTTGAGGAGATCGTTGGTAACATCATGGATGAGTACGATGAAGATGAGAGCTTCATTACTCCATCAGGTAAGCCCGGAGAGTTTGTGGCTCTTGGAAGAACTCCGATCGAGACAGTTGAGAAGCGTTTTGGAATAGATCTTCACGAGGATGAGTTTGAAACCCTCAATGGTCTTCTTATTTCAAAAATGGACAGGATACCTGAAGAAGACGAGAAGTTTGATGTTACGATCGATGGATATAACTTCAGCATCATTTCTGTTCAGAATCACATGATCACCAGTGTGGCGGTCAAAAAGATAATTGTTTAAAATGCGGAGCTGATAGCTTCGTAGTAATATATTTTTTTACGGAAGGAAAGGTTTTAAAGATGTCAGGACATTCAAAATTTGCAAACATCAAGCATAAGAAAGAGAAGAACGACGCTGCTAAGGGTAAGATCTTCACAGTTATCGGACGTGAGATCGCTGTTGCAGTTAAGGAAGGTGGTCCAGATCCATCTAACAACTTCAAGCTTGCTACAGTAATCGCTAAGGCTAAGGCTAACAACGTACCTAACGATACAATCGAAAGAGGTATCAAGAAGGCATCCGGTGATAACGGAGGCGTTGATTATAAGGCGTTCACTTATGAAGGATATGGTCCTGGCGGAACAGCTATCATCGTTGAGACTCTTACAGATAATACAAACCGTACAGCTGCTAACGTAAAGAGCGCATTCACAAAGGGTAAGGGTTCTATGGGAACACCTGGATGTGTATCTTTCATGTTCGATGAAAAGGGTCAGATCATCATCGATAAGGAAGAGTGCTCAATGTCAGCTGATGATCTTATGATGGCAGTACTTGATGCTGGCGCTGATGACTTCAAGGAAGAAGAGGATTCTTATGAGATCCTTACAACTCCTGATGCATTCCAGGGCGTAGTTGAAGCTCTTAACAATGCTAAGGTTGAGACAGTTTCTGCAGAGGTTACTATGATTCCTCAGAACTATGTTCAGGTTACAGATGAGGAGAACGTTAAGTGCCTTAGAAGAATTCTTGATATGCTTGAAGAAGATGATGATGTACAGAACGTATATCACAACTGGGATGAGCCAGACGAGGACTAATATTGCACAGTTGTAGGGAATAAAAATATAAAAAAATGGGGGATCGGATATGATACTGAAGAAGGATGTACCTTCGTATGTTATCTGGGCATTATTTGCTGCATTTAATGTATTACTGATTGCTGTATTTGGGTTATATTCCGGTCTCTTTCCTACTTCGGATACAACAGAAACGATGCTTTTTACGGGGCTGTTTACAGTCCTCGTTGGAGGCACGTGTCTTGTTGTATCTTTTTTGATTGACAAACTTTCGGTTTACTTTATGCAAGACAAACATATTAACTCTAATCTTATTTACTGGATATTATTTATACTTGTCCTGATTGGAGGAATTGGTCTTAGAAGCTATATTCTTTTTAGCGAAGGCTTTTTTGTCAGATCAGGAAATATATTATTTGAGACAGCAACAGTTACAAATGGGGGAATTATCAAAGCCGATTCTATCTGGAAACTCTTTTATCTGTTTGGAATGAGAACGGTTTTGTACTTAACGGGAGATGTTCTTTCTGCAGCTTTGATCTATCAGATGGTCTTAAGGATCCTGTTCTTTATTTTGATCGCAGTTGCAGCAAGGATTATGACTGGACGAGTTTCATCTGTAATAGTTCTTGCGTTTCTCATGTTCCTTCCGCCATTTATCACTGTTCATAATTTAGATGCAGTTTCGTTTTTTGAAATATTCGTAGCACTGGAACTGATTTTCCTTGCTTTGTACTTTAAGCGTATGATAAGGGTAAAGCCTTTGTCGGTCGGCAGCTGCTTTTTATTTGTACTTCTTGGACTGGGACTTGGAGCTTTATTTTACATGGATGCCGGAACAATCCTGTTCTGGAGTCCTATGATCCTGCTTCTTTTCGTTTTCAGGAAGATAAAAGATGTGCTTTTGAGCCTTTTATGCATACTTCCCGGCGCAGTAATCGGATTCATGCTGATCCTGATTTGCTGGGACGGCTTTGATGTAATGGTTCCTGCTCTGAACAGGTGGGCTTCAAAGTATTTTGCGGATATTCTTTCTTTTGAGAGTTTTGAAGTGATCGGAGAATCAAGCTCATCTGTTTATGCGGCTTTATATCTTGTCCTTGCGATAGTTATGCTTTGCTCGACCTTTGCATTTCTTTTCCATAAAAAGACAACCCGCCTGTCACCGGTTATGCTTCAGGCACTTCTTGTATGCCTTGTGGCGCCTGTTATGGGAGAGACAAGTGTCAATACGCTCAGAATGATGACTCTTATGTGCATTTTAGTGATCGGAGGAGGAATTGCCTGCATGCTTACTTCTTATGATACTTCTGATTTTGATGTACTACTTGGCACGGCTACAGAAGAGCCTGCGCAAAAGGACGATGATTGGGCTAGCATTGAAGATGTTGATTCTGACTATGCACTGCTTAAGGGATCAGGCGATGATGAGGCGTCTGAAAATACGAGCGAAAAACCTGGCGTAAGAAAAGTTGTTAGACCTGAGCCTAAAGTGGCAAAGGACTCAGAGAGTGCTCAGCCTGAAGAAAAAGAGCCTGAAGGCGAAGAGTTTGAAGGTGCAGAGCCTACAGAGTTTGCAGAATCTGTATCAGAAGAGCCTGAAGTTGCAGAACCTGCGGATTCTGAGAATGCTCCTGCTGAAGACGATTTTGACAATTCTACAGATCCACTTGCAAAAACTGATGATGTATTAGACAATACAACAGATACCATAGTAGCAGAGGCTAACAAGATATCTGATAATAATATAGAGTCAGATGATATTAAAGAAGTATCATTTGACACTGAGAAGCCGTCTAAAGAAAAAGCTCCTGCCAGATTTGTTCCAGAAGGAATGATTGTTCCTATGGATACAGAGGAGGATGATGAGACTCCAAGACCTGGAAGAGCTGACATACTTGAAAGACGCCGCAATATGGCCAAGATGCAGAGCCCATCCGGCAAACTCAAAGTTGGACGTAAAGTTATTGTTAATAGAGAATTTGACCTTGATGCTACAGATGGAGACGATTTCGATCTGTTTTAATAGCTAGATATAAAGAAATTTAATGAAGGGATAGTAAGAGTTTTATGACAGTTAATGAATTGACAGCTTATGAAGTTCTGGAGCACAGAAGAATTGATGATCTTGGAACTGACAGCTATATTTTAAAGCACAAAAAGACAGGGGCGCGTGTAGTTCTTTTGCCAAATGAAGATGATAATAAGGTCTTCTATATCGGATTCCGCACACCGCCTACAGATTCAACAGGTGTAGCTCACATCATCGAGCACACAGTTTTATGCGGATCTAAGGATTTTCCTGTTAAGGATCCATTTATCGAACTTGCTAAGGGTTCACTTAATACCTTCCTTAATGCCATGACATATCCTGACAAGACAGTTTATCCTGTTGCAAGCTGCAACGATGCTGACTTCCAGAACCTTATGCATGTGTATCTTGATGCTGTATTCTATCCAAATATTTATAATACAGATAATATATTCAAGCAGGAAGGCTGGCACTACGAGATGGAAAACGCCAGTGACGATCTTAAGATCAACGGCGTTGTTTATAACGAGATGAAGGGTGCTTATTCTTCACCTGATGATATTCTTGATAAGGGTATCATGAATTCTCTTTATCCTGACAATACTTATAATATAGAGTCAGGCGGAGACCCTGATTTTATCCCGGATCTGACATATGAACAGTATCTTGATTTCCACAGAAGATACTATCATCCTTCAAACAGCTATATCTACCTTTATGGAAATATGGATATGGCCGATAAGCTCTCTTATATCGATGAGCACTATCTTTCTAATTTTGATTATCTTGAGATTGATTCCAGCATTAAGCTTCAGGAGCCTTTCAAGACACAGTCAGTTGTTCACAAGGATTATTCTATCCTTAAGACAGATGACCTTAAGGACAACACATATCTGACAATGAACTGGTCAGTTGGTACAAGCCTTGACAGAAAGCTTTATGTGGCTTTCGATGTTCTTGATTACTGCCTTGTTTCAGCTCCCGGCGCTGTTCTTAAAAAGGCTCTTATTGACAAGGGAATCGGTAAGGACGTTTACAGCGAGTATGAAAACGGCGTACTTCAGCCATTTTTCTCAGTAATCGCCAAGAATGCCAATGCTGATCAGGCAGATCTTTTCAAGCAGACAATCATGGAATGCCTTGAAAAGACTGTAAAAGAAGGCCTTGATAAAAAAGCCCTCGAAGCTGCCATCAACGTTGATGAGTTTAAGTACAGAGAAGCAGACTTCGGAAGATTCCCTAAGGGACTTTTATATGGACTTCAGGTTCTGGATAGCTGGCTTTACGATGACATGAAGCCTTTTATCCACATCGAAGCAGGCGATACATACAAAGAGCTTCGTGAAGAGATCAAGGGCAGATACTTCGAAGACCTTATTCAGAAGTATCTTATTGATAACGCTCACTCCAGCATGTTCATCATGGATCCTGTTAAGGGTCTTAATGAGGAAAAAGAAGCTGCGAAGAATGCAGAGCTTCAGAAGTACAAGGAAAGCCTTTCTAAGGATGAGATAGATGATATCGTTCGTAAGACTGCAGAGCTTAAGGAATATCAGGAGACACCTGATTCAGAAGAGGATCTTAAGAAGATTCCTATGCTTACAAGAAAAGACCTTCGTAGAAGCGTAGAGCCTTTCATCTATGAGGAAAAGAAGGTTGGAGATAATGTACTTCTATTCCATGATATTTTTACAAATGGTATTGACTACCTTAACTTTGCATTCCGTATGGAAGATGTTCCTTATGATCTTTTCATTTATTCAGGAATCCTTAAGTCAGTCCTTGGACTTGTTGATACCAGGAACTACACCTATGGAGATCTCTATAATGAGATCAACATGAAGACTGGCGGTATTACTGCAAGCGTTGGAACATACTCTGACAGACGTGACCTTAGCAAGTTCGCTACAACATTTGAGATCACAGTTAAGGTTCTTCCATCCAACATAAACTATGCTTTTGACCTTGTGTCTGAGATCATCAAGACTTCCAAGATCGATGACAGAAAGCGTATGAAGGAGATCCTTGATGAGAAGAAGTCTCACATGGAAGTTGACCTTCAGACAGCTGGCCACAGAGCTGCAGCTCTCAGGGCTACAGCAGGATTCTCAAAGGCTGGATGCGTTTCTGAGAATCTTTCAGGTATCAGCGGATATCGTCTTGTACAAAAGTACGCTGATAACTATGATGAAGCTGCTCACAAGGAGCTTGTTGGTAAACTCACAGAGCTGATGAAAGTTCTTTTCCGTAAAGAGAACTTCCTTCTTAGCTTTACTACAGATAAAAATAACTACGGCGATGTAGAAGAGAAGATGGCAGCATTTGCCGGATTTCTTTATACTGAGGAGTGTGCAAAAGGCCGCCTTGAATTTGCTCCTGTTAAGAAGAAGGAAGCCTTCATGACTCCTGGACAGGTTCAGTACACAGCTCTTGCAGGTAACTTCAGAAAGAACGGCCTTGAGTACACAGGCGCTCTCAGGGTTCTTCAGGTTATGATGGGCTATGACTTCCTTTGGAACAACATCCGTGTTAAGGGCGGCGCTTATGGCGTTATGGGAGGTGCTTCTCCAAATGGTGACTCCTACTTCGTAACTTATCGTGATCCTCACCTTAAGAGAAGTCTTGACGTATTCCACGAGGTTTCTGATTTTGTAAGAAATTATGAGGCTGATGAGCGCACACTTACAGGCTTTGTAATCGGTGCTATCGGAGAGATGGATACACCTAAGACACCAAGCGCCAAGGGTTCATACGGACTTATGGCTTACATGTGCCACGCAGACCTTGATAAGATGCAGCTCTACCGTGATCAGATGCTTGATGTTACTGTAGAAGACATCAGAAAGCTTGCTGATTATGTTGATGCATTTGAAGCTGATGACAGCGTATGCGTAGTAGGAACCAGTGAAAAGATTGAGCAGCACAAAGATCTTTTTGACAAGATTGAAGAGCTGTGATCATCAGAAAGTATAAGAGTGAATAGATAATTTATGGATAGTAATAGTTTTAAAACAGGATTTATAGCACTTGTGGGACGTCCCAATGTAGGTAAATCCACACTTATGAACAATATGATCGGGCAGAAGATCGCCATCACATCTAATAAGCCTCAGACTACAAGAGGCCGTATTCAGACTGTGTACACGGATGATCGCTGTCAGATGATCTTCGTAGACACCCCCGGAATACATGAGACCAAGAATAAGCTTGGTTCCTACATGCTCCACATAGCTCAGAAGACTTTGGAAGATGCAGACATGATCCTGTGGCTTGTTGAGCCGACTGACTTTATAGGCCAGGGTGAAAAGTATATCATCAAGCAGCTTAAGCGCTGCAAGCAGCCAATCGTCCTTGTTATCAACAAGATCGATACTGTTAAAAAGGACCAGCTTCCTAAGTTTATCGATACTTACCAAAAAGAGCTGGATTTTGCAGAGATCGTACCTGTTTCTGCAAGGAAAAGAGAGAACATCGACACTTTAATGGATGTGATCTATAAATATCTTCCATATGGTCCGGCTCTTTATGACGAAGATACAGTAACTGAAGAGCCTGAGCGAGATATAGCTGCTGAGATCATCAGGGAAAAGGCCCTTCGCCTTCTTCAGGATGAGGTTCCACACGGAATAGCAGTTACTATCGAGAGAATGAGAGAAAGAGAAGGCTATCTTTCAGATGATGGCAAGCCTCTTCTCGACATTGACGCAACTATCATCTGTGAGCGTGACTCACACAAGGGCATAGTCATCGGTAAGGGCGGTGCCATGCTCAAGAAGATAGGAAGTCAGGCCAGAGTTGATATTGAAGATATGACTGAGTGCAAGGTTAATTTGAAACTATGGGTTAAGGTTCGTAAGAACTGGAGAGATGACAGTTCACAGATGAAGCATTTTGGCTATGATGAAAGAGACATTTGACTCAGATAACAGACTACTGGTTAATGGGATGATCCTGAAGCACAGGCCTGTTGGCGAATACGATTTTACCGTTTCCATTCTGACTATGGAGCGCGGTAAGATCAGTGCTTTTGCAAGAGGGGCAAGAAAACCGGGCGGCAAGCTGTCCGGCAATGTTGAACCCTTTTGCTATGGATCTTTTGTCCTGTATGAGGGGAGAAGTTCTTACAACATTATAGAAGCCGATATCATCAATTATTTCGAGCCATTCCGCCGGGATCTGGAAGCTACCTGCTATGGGACCTATCTTCTGGAACTGGCGGATTATTATGCGACAGAAAACAGTGACGAAAGAGATTTGCTTAAGCTTTTGTATCTGTCGCTAACTGCTTTTACCAAAGATGCTTTTGACAAAAGACTTGTTAGATGCGTTTTTGAACTCAGGGCTCTTGTGATAGACGGCCAGTATCCAGGATTTCCTGAAGGCAGGGGCTATTCAGATGCCTGCAGACTTGCAATGCAGCATATTGAAAGTGCTGATCTGAAAAATCTTTTCACATTCAAGTTAAGTGAAGAAGCTTTGAATGAACTTGTTGAGATAACCAGGATCTATCGCGACAGGTTCGTTGACAGGCAGCTTAAGAGTCTTGAGATGCTTGGGGCGCTGGAGAATGGGAGCTTGTGATATTCGCTGTATAATAAGTTGAAAAAACAAAGTGCCTCTATTATAATCATGTAATGTGCGCGGTTTTATACTCAGGTCCGTTTGGACTTGGAGGATCAGATAGGCGACAAAGATTTTGACTCATATGAAAAGACGGGTAAATGACTATGATCAAAGAATCTAAAGATGTAAGACAGTATGTGCGCAGATCTGCCATTATGCTCATGCTTGTGGCATTTGCTCTTACCGGATGCGGCAAGAGTACTGATGTTACTAAATCTGAGACCACTGCGATCTATGTGGGCAAGGATGGTAAAGTTATCAACACCATAGTGGAGGATTTCTCAGCTTCCTACTATAATCTGGATGAGATGAAAGCGGGGATCGAAGAAGAGGTCAGTGAGTATAACTCTACTAAGGGACAGGATCTTATCACTTTACAGGATACTGTCAAGGAAGATGCGAATGTCAGAGTAGTAATGACATACAAGGATGCAGCTTCATATGCGGATTTTAACAAGATGCTCTTTTTCTATGGATCATATAAAGATATGAAGGCTGCGGGATACAGCCTGCCTTCAACGCTTGTTGATTCAAAGGGAGAGAAGATTGATATTTCAAAGATTGCTGAAGACCAGATGGTTGTTGTGATGGAAGAGAAGATAGGGTTCTTTTCCTCAGGTAAAATAGCCTATGCTCCGGCGGGTAGTGTTTGGAACGGAAGTAAAAATGTAGATTTATCTGCAACACAGGACGATTTGTGTTATATTGTACTGAAAGCAGATTAACGAATAAAGATACAGGAGATTAAGCAAATGAAAGCAGAAGAGAAGACAATGGACAAAGTTATTGCACTGGCTAAGGGCAGAGGATTTATTTTCCCTGGCTCTGAGATCTACGGAGGTCTTGCAAATACTTGGGATTACGGTCCACTTGGTGTTGAATTCAAGAACAATGTCAAGAAGGCATGGTGGAAGAAATTCGTACAGGAGAACAAGTACAACGTAGGTGTTGACTGTGCTATCCTTATGAACCCTCAGACTTGGGTCGCGTCAGGACATCTTGCCGGCTTCTCAGATCCTCTTATGGACTGTAAGGAATGCCACGAGCGTTTCAGAGCAGATAAGATCATCGAGGATTTTGCTGCAGATAATAATATAACTCTTGAATCATCAGTTGACGGCTGGAGCCAGCAGCAGATGATGGATTTCATAAATGACAATAACGTTCCCTGCCCTTCATGTGGCAAGCACAACTTTACTGATATCCGTCAGTTCAACCTTATGTTCAAGACATTCCAGGGTGTAACTGAGGATGCCAAGAACACAGTATACCTTCGTCCTGAGACAGCACAGGGTATATTCGTAAACTTCAAGAATGTTCAGCGTACAACTCGTAAGAAGCTTCCTTTCGGTATCGGTCAGATCGGTAAGAGCTTCCGTAACGAGATCACACCTGGTAACTTCACATTCAGAACACGTGAGTTCGAGCAGATGGAGCTTGAGTTCTTCTGCGAGCCTGGTACCGACCTTGAGTGGTATGAGTACTGGAAGAACTTCTGCAGAGACTTCCTTGTAAGCCTTGGCATGAAGGAAGATGAGATGCGTCTTCGTGAGCACGATCCTGAAGAGCTTGCATTCTACTCAAAGGGAACAACAGATATCGAGTTCAAATTCCCATTTGGCTGGGGCGAACTTTGGGGTATCGCTGACAGAACTGATTATGACCTTGGTCAGCATCAGACAACATCAGCTCAGGACCTTACATATTTTGATGAGGAAAAGAAAGAGCGTTATATCCCATACGTTATCGAGCCTTCACTTGGTGCAGACCGTGTTGCTCTTGCATTCCTTTGCGCAGCATATGATGAAGAAGAACTTGAAGGTGGCGATGTAAGAACAGTTATGCACTTCCATCCTGTTCTTGCTCCTGTTAAGATCGCAGTACTTCCTATCTCCAAGAAGCTTTCAGAGAACGCGGAGAAGGTATTCGATTCACTTTCTATGAAGTGGAACTGCGAGTATGATGACAGAGGATCAATCGGTAAGAGATACAGAAGACAGGATGAGATCGGTACTCCTTTCTGCATCGCTTATGACTTTGATTCAGAAGAAGATCACTGCGTAACAATCCGTGAGCGTGATACTATGAAGCAGATCGAGTATTCAGAAGGCAATGTAAGATGGCCTATCGCTGAGCTTGATAAGTTCTTCGAAGAGAAGTTTGCTTTTTGATTTAAGAGGTTGGAGGAAATAAGATGAAACAGTTTACTGCTAGTGAGCTTCGTAAAGCATGGAAGCAGTTTTATATTGATAGAGGACATGTGGACTGTGGCGCCGTTTCACTTGTATCAGATGGTTCAACAGGTGTTATGTTCAACGTTGCTGGTATGCAGCCACTTATGCCTTATCTTCTTGGTAAGAAGCACCCTATGGGAACAAGACTTTGCAATGTTCAGGGTTGCGTTCGTACTAACGATATTGATTCAGTTGGTGACAAGAGCCATGGTACTTTCTTTGAAATGATGGGTAGCTGGTCTCTTGGTGACTATTTCAAGAAAGAGCGTTGTCAGTGGAGCTATGAGCTTTTAACACAGCTCTTTGGTTTTGATGCAGATCACCTTGCAGCTACAGTATTTGCAGGTGACGAGAACGCACCTCGTGATGAGGAAGGTGCTAAGTATCGTATTGAGTCAGGCTTTAAGCCTGAGAACATCTATTATCTTCCTGCAGAAGATAACTGGTGGGGACTTGAATATGGTCCTTGCGGTCCTGATAGTGAGATGTTCTATGTTAAGGATGTTCCGGACTGCGGACCTAATTGCGGACCTGGATGTCACTGCGGCAAGTATACTGAGATCGGTAACGATGTTTTCATGCAGTATGAGAAGCATCACGACGGTCACCTTACACCACTTGCTCAGAAGAACGTTGATACAGGTTGGGGACTTGAAAGAATCCTTGCATTCCTTAACGGCGTAGATGACGTTTATAAGATCGATCTTCACGCACCTGTTATCGCTTATATCGAAAAAGAGAGCGGTATCAAGTATGAAGCTGATGAGAAGACAACAAGATCCATGAGAATTCTTGCTGACCATACTCGTACAGCAGTTATGCTTATCGGAGATGAAGCTAAGCTTCTTCCTTCTAACACTGGCGCTGGATATATCCTTAGAAGACTTATCCGCCGTGCTGTCAGACACGCTAGAACTCTTGGCCTTAACAAGGATCAGATCCTTGGCGTAGCTAAGATCTATATTGATGAGTATTCAGAGAGCTATGAGCATCTTGCTAATAATGTTAAGTTCGTTCTTACCGAGCTTGAAAGAGAGATCGTTCGTTTTGAGTCTACTCTTGAAAATGGTATGAAGGAGTTCAAGAAGATTCTTGATAAGACTACTTCTGAGGGTAAGAAAGAGATCAGCGGAAAAGATGCATTCTTCCTTTATGATACATATGGCTTCCCTGTAGAGCTTACTGTAGAGCTTGCTCAGGAAGAGGGCCTTACAGTTGATGAAGAAGGCTTCAAGGTTTCTATGGAAGAGCAGAAGCAGAAGGCTAGAGATAACCAGAATTTCTCAGCTAACCTTACAACAGGTTCAGGTGTATTTGATTCACTTGATGAGTCACTTACTGTTGAATTCCTTGGTTATAATGCACTTGGCTGCGATGGTAAGGTTGTTGCAATGGCTGATGCAGAGGCTCTTACAGATGAGCTTTCAGAGGGTCAGCAGGGCACTATCATCACAGATAGAACAACATTCTATGGCACAATGGGTGGTCAGGTAGGCGATATCGGTGAGATCCTTGGCCAGAACGGCGCTAAGTTTGTTGTTTCTGAAGCAATCAAAGTTGCCGGCGGAAGAACAGCTCACGTAGGTAAGGTTGTTTCTGGAAGCTTTAAGACATCAGATAGCGTTTCACTTAACGTAGATGCAACTAATAGAGCACAGACATGCCGCAATCACTCTTCAACACACCTTCTTCAGAAGGCTCTTCAGGAAGTACTTGGTGATGGTGTAGAGCAGGCTGGTTCATACCAGGATCCTGATAAGACAAGATTCGATTTCTCATATCATCAGGCTATGACAGCAGATGAGATCAAGAAGGTTGAAGATATAGTTAATGCTAAGATCTATGAGGGACTTTCTGTAGTTACTAAAGAGATGTCTCTTGAAGAAGCTAAGAAGACAGGCGCTATGGCTCTGTTCGGCGAGAAGTATGGTGAGAGCGTAAGAGTAGTTAACATGGGCGACTGGTCTATCGAGCTTTGTGGTGGTACACACGTATCTAACACAAGAGAGATCGGACAGTTCAAGATCCTTTCAGAATCTGGCGTAGCTGCTGGCGTTCGTCGTATCGAAGCTATCACTGGCACAAACGTTATTGCTTATTATAATGAACTTGAGCAGAATACTAAGGATGCAGCAGCACTTCTTAAGGCTACACCTGAAACACTTGCTGATCACATCAAGAAGCTTCAGGAAGAACTCAAGGCATTAAAGAGCGAGAATGAGTCCTTAAAGAGCAGCGCAGCTAAGGATGCACTTGGCAATGCAGCAGATGATGCTGTAGATGTAAAGGGCGTTAAGTTTGTAGCTAAGTCCCTCAAGGACGTAGACATGAACAGCCTTCGTGAGCTTGGCGATTCTCTTAAAGAGAAGCTTGGAGACTGCGTAGTAGTTCTTATGAGCGACAATGATGGCAAAGTCAGCATCATGACAATGGCATCTGACTCAGCTGTTAAGAAGGGTGCACATGCTGGTAACCTTGTTAAAGAGATAGCTCCTATGGTAGGAGGCGGCGGTGGCGGTCGTCCTAACATGGCTCAGGCTGGTGGTAAGAATCCTGCAGGTATCGAAGATGCCCTCAAGAAGGCTGCTGAAGTGCTTGCCGGTCAGATCCAGTAAAAAAGATGTCAAAGACCCCCTATTGTTTTAATCTAGTATATAATTCTATATGCTGTGAGTTGAAATGATTTAACTTGAGTAAATAACCCGATCAGTTCAATAAATGTAACGGGACTGAAGGGAGGGTAGAGAGTATATGTCAACAGTTATCGTAAAAGAAAATGAAACACTTGACTCCGCACTTCGTCGTTTTAAGAGAAGTTGTGCTAAGGCTGGTATCCAGCAGGAGATCCGTAAGAGAGAACATTACGAGAAGCCTAGCGTAAAGCGTAAGAAGAAGTCTGAAGCTGCTAGAAAGCGTAAATACAACTAAAGAAATACAGCCCTTGGTTTTGTAGAAAATCAAGGGCTTTTCTTTTGGATAAATTCCCGTATAATAGGCGTTAGTGAGAGAATAATATAATCTCAAAATATAACCAGAAGTTTTGTTTTATATTATTTTGGATAATAAGGCCTTTTTGAAATATATCTTAGAAAGTTGGACAAGAATTTGCTAATTACCATTTTAGAAGTTCTAGTATTATTATTTGTGATCGCTGCATTTATAGGTATTGCTAACAGTGCCTACAATGCTCAGAGATTTGTTGTAAGCAAATATAATATTAAGAGCCCTAAACTTAAGAAGAATATAAGAATATGTCATCTTTCAGACCTTCATGGTTGGCAGTATGGTAAAGATAATGAGAATCTGATCAAGGCTATTGATGAGCTTTCACCTGATATGATCATTTTTTCGGGAGACAGTCTTACCGCGTCATCGCCTAGAAAAACATGGCTGCGTGAAAAGAATCTTATTAAGGAACTTGCTTCCAGATTTCCTGTATATGCAGCAAATGGCAATCATGAGAGTGAACTTAGATGGTATTACGAAGGTTTTGACGGCTTTTATGATACATACATTTCGGATATGGATGAGTTTGGAGTGAAGCTCCTTAATAATGAAAGTCTTAACCTTGATGATTATGGAATCAGGCTGACAGGGCTGGAACTTCCACATCCATTTTTCAGGAAAGTCATAATACGAAAAATGGCTGACAGTACTATGAATGAGTTGATAGGTGAACCTGATGATGAAAGGTTTAATCTGCTTATAGCTCACAACCCTCAGTATTTCCCTAAATATGCAGGGTGGGGAGCTGACCTGACTCTTTCAGGTCATATACATGGCGGAATAATCAAACTTCCGATTCTTGGAGGAGTTATATCTCCGGCATTTATTCTTTTCCCAAAATATGATGGAGGACTTTTCAGAATTAAGGATCATACTATGGTTCTTTCAAGAGGACTTGGAACACATACGATCCCGATCAGGGTGTTCAATCCTGGAGAACTTGTGGTTATCGATCTTGAGGCTGAAAATGGGGAGGCGCTGTAATGGCACTTGAAGTTAAGCTTAAGGCATTTGAAGGACCGCTTGATCTGCTTCTGCATCTTATTGATAAAAATAAAGTCGAGATCTATGACATCCCGATCTCAACTATCACTACCCAGTATCTTGAATATATCAGCCTCATGGAAGAAGAGGATATGGACGTAACCTCAGAGTTCCTTGTTATGGCTGCTGAACTTATGGACATCAAGTGCAAGATGCTTCTGCCTCGCGAAGTAAACGAAGAGGGCGAGGAAGAAGATCCTAGAGCAGAGCTTGTTGAAAAGCTCCTCGAGCACAAGATGTTTAAGTATCTTTCTGCTGAGCTTGCTGACAGGTTTGATGGCTCTGATATGTATTTTTATCGTAAACCTGATATTCCTGTTGAGGTCACAACATACGAAGCCCCCATCGACTATGAGGAACTTGTTGGCGATAACAATCTTCAGAAGCTCAATGAGATATTTCAGGAGCTTCTCAGAAGACAGGAAGATAAGATCGACCCTGTAAGAAGTACATTTGGTCGTATTGAGAGAGAGTCCGTTGATATTGATGAAAAGACTCTTTTTATCAAGGCATATATCAGAAAGCATAAAAGTTTTAGTTTTAGAAAACTTCTTGAAGCGCAGGCGACAAAGGCGGAGATCATTGTAGCCTTTCTTGTCATCCTTGAAGAGATCAAGCTTGGAGAAGTTACTGTAGAACAGGATGGAACTTTTGCAGATATTACAATAACCTCAAAGAAGTTCGGCGAAGAGCTGGATGAGGAAGAGGCGGCAATGGCTGCCAGAGAGTTAGCAAAGGAGCAGAACTGATATGAAAAAGAAAGAGGGAGCAGCCGCTATAGAGGCGATTCTTTTTACAATGGGAGATTCAGTTGAAGTATCCAAACTTGCTGAAGCTCTTGAAGAAAGCATAGATGAAGTTAAAGAGCAGATTGAATATCTGAAAGAAAAGTATAATAAGACAGACAGTGGAATAAATCTTCTTGAGCTTGAAGATTCTTTTCAGCTGTCTACTAAAAAGGATTTCTATCCTCAGCTTATAAGGGTTGCCAGTACGCCCAGGAAATACGTGCTTACAGAGTCTCTTCTTGAAACCCTGTCTATCATTGCTTACAAGCAGCCGGTTACAAAGGCAGAAGTTGAGCGTATTCGCGGAGTTAATTCAGACCATGCTGTTAACAGGCTTGTTGAGTTTGAGCTTGTTAAGGAGCTTGGACGTATGGATGCTCCCGGTCGTCCTATTTTGTTCGGTACGACAGAAGAGTTCCTTCGCTCATTTGGAGTAAGAAGCGTAGATGAGCTTCCTTCAATTGACATTGATCATGCGGAAGAATTCAAAAAAGAAGCCGAGCAGGAAATTGATGTGAAGCTGGATATATAATTAGTAAATATTTGGATCAAAGATAAAATATAACAATAGAGAATTGTTGGCTTGAGTTAGTTGAAAAAACTATTGTTATCAGATTTGTAAAAACACGAAACACGCAGCAGATGCGTGTTTTTGTTTATTTGGGGCAAAGATATATTTATAGTTATCTGTTATAATAGTCTGTGATTAGATAGTTTTTAGAAAATAATATATTTTTAATCCGTATATTTGTAAAAATCACTATAAATTCTGTGTTATTTCCCAATTGTTTATGATACAATATTATTTGTGAAAAGTTTGGCATTATCAAGTTTTAAGACATGTAAGGGGTTTTATTTCACAAAAAGTTCAATATGTTTCAACTTGCGAGTGCTTTAACGTCAACATATATTATACGGAGGTAAGTAAATGAGTAGTACTTCACAGGCGAGTCAAAGAATTAATGCTTTACTCGATGAGAACAGTTTCGTCGAAATTGGTGCTATGGTTACAGCAAGGAGCACTGACTTCGGTCTGAAACAGTCAGAGACTCCATCCGATGGTGTTGTTACGGGCTATGGTGTCATTGATGGTAACCTTGTGTATGTATATAGCCAGGATGCAAGTGTATTAGGCGGATCCGTTGGCGAAATGCATGCAAAGAAGATTGCACGTATCTATGATATGGCAGTCAAGATGGGAGCACCTGTAATCGGTCTTATCGATTCAACAGGTATGCGTCTTCAGGAAGCAACTGATGCTCTTGCAGCTTTTGGCGAGATCTACGCTAAAGAAGTTGAGGCTTCAGGAGTTGTTCCTCAGATCACAGCAGTATTCGGTGGCTGTGGCGGCGGTCTGGCACTTGTACCAGCCCTTTCTGATTTTACATTCATGGAGAGCAAGAACGGTAAGCTGTTCGTCAATTCTCCTAACTCCATTAAAGGCAATTACGAAGAGAAGTGTGATACAGCAGCAGCTGATTTCCAGGGCGCTAAGGCTGGAATCGTTGATGTTGCAGGCGATGAAGAGACAATCTACAACGAGATTCGTCAGCTTGTAAGCCTTCTTCCTTCTAATAATGAAGACAGCGACTTCTATGAAGAGTGTGCTGATGATCTTAACAGATCACTTGAGAATTTTGATGGCGCAGTTGCAGATCCTGCACTTGCACTTTCAATTCTTTCAGATAATGGCGTTTTCTTTGAAACCAAGAGAGAATTCGCTAAAGAGATGGTAACAGGATTCATCAAACTTAACGGAGCTACAGTTGGTGTTGTTGCTAACCGCAGCGTATTATTTGATGAAAATGGCAAAGAGAAAGAGAAGTTCGAGCCTGTTCTTACAGCAAACGGTTGTGAGAAGGCAGCTGATTTCGTTCGTTTCTGCGATGCTTTTGATCTTCCTGTTGTTACATTCACAAATGTAAAGGGCTTCCTTGCTACAACATGTGAAGAGAAGAGACTTGCCAAGAAAGCAGCAGCACTTGTTTCTGCATTTGGTTCAGCTTCTGTTCCGAAAGTTAACGTTGTTACAGGTAAGGCTCTTGGTAGCGCATTCGTTATCATGAACTCTAAGGCAGATATCAATGTTTGCTGGCCAGATTCCCAGATCGGAACAATGGAAGCAGATATGGCTGCCAAGATCATCGGTGATGGTAAGAGCGCAGAAGAGGTTAATGAGATCGCAGCTGAGTATGCTAAGCTTCAGAACAGCGCTGTAAGTGCTGCAAGAAGAGGCTACGTTGATGAGATCATTGAGCCTGCTGATACAAGAAAGTATGTTATCGGCGCATTAGAGATGCTTTTTACAAAGAGAGAAGCACACCCTGCAAAGAAGCACGTTACTAAATAAGGAGGTAAATGATGGAATTTATCACAAGTTCTTTATCTTATCTTCCTATGGCTCTTGAAGCAACTGAAACTACTTCAATGGCTGACAAACTTGCTGATGCGGGTATCAACACACTGCTTGGAATGGGAACTGCATTTGCAGTACTTATTCTTATCAGTCTGATCATTTCTCTTTTCCCTATGATCGGAAAGATCGGTAAGAAACAGCCTGCTCCAGCTCCTGCAAAACCTGCAGCTCCTGAAGTAGTTGAAGAAGAGGATCTTTCTGATGACGAAGAGCTCGTTGCAGTTATCGCAGCAGCTATCGCAGCTTATGAGGGAAGTACTTCAGCATCCGGTGATGGATTCGTTGTTCGCTCTATTAGAAAGAGACGTTCCGGAGCCAGAGCATAACTGATGCCTCACGGCAACACAAGATAAGAATTTACAGGATTCACATAAAATTTCGAAGCCGTTATACATACGGCAGGAAGGGATAAACATGAAAAACTATACTATTACCGTTAATGGCAACGTATATGATGTTACAGTAGAAGAAGGTGCAGGCGGCGCAGCTAGCGCACCAGCTCCAAAGGCAGCTCCTAAGAAAGCTCCTGCAGCTAAGAAGGCATCAGCTGGTGCTGGCTCAATCAAGGTTGAAGCTGGTGCAGCCGGCAAGGTTGTAAAGGTTAACGCTAACGTTGGACAGGCTGTTAAGAAGGGCGATGCTGTTGTTACTATCGAGTCCATGAAGATGGAGATTCCTATGGTTGCTCCTTCAGACGGAACTGTTGCAAGCATTGACTGCGCAGTAGGTGATTCAGTAGAGGCAGGAGCAGTTCTTGCAACACTTAACTAATAGTTTCGTATTCTACTGGAGGAACAAAAATGGAAAAAATCGTTGAAACATTTTCGAATCTATGGGTTCAGACAGCTTTCGAGAATCGTTACTGGGGCAATTATGTCATGATTCTCGTAGCGTTCGTATTTCTTTATTTGGCTATAGCCCATGATTTTGAACCACTGCTTCTTGTTCCAATCGCATTTGGTATGCTTCTTGTTAATATCTATCCTGAGATTATGAATGAGATATCAGAAGACGGAAGCGGCGGTGGATTATTCAGGTATTTCTACAAGTTGGATGAATGGTCAATCCTTCCTTCAATCATCTTCATGGGTGTAGGTGCCATGACCGACTTTGGTCCGCTTATTGCTAACCCTAAGTCATTCCTGCTTGGTGCAGCAGCACAGTTCGGTATTTTCTCAGCTTACTTTATGGCTATCTTTATGGATTTCCCCGGAACAGCAGCTGCTTCTATCTCAATTATCGGTGGTGCTGATGGTCCTACATCTATCTTCCTTGCTACAAAGCTTGGATGTACAAACCTTCTTGGACCTATCGCCGTTGCTGCATATTCATACATGTCACTTGTACCGCTTATTCAGCCTCCGATCATGAAGCTTTTCACAACAGAGAAGGAACGTAAGATCCGCATGCTTCAGCTTCGCCCTGTATCACAGCTTGAGAAGATCCTCTTCCCTATCGTTGTTACAGTTGTTGTCTGCATGATTCTTCCAACAACAGCTCCTCTTATCGGTATGCTTATGCTTGGTAACCTCTTCCGTGAATGTGGTGTTGTACATCAGCTTCAGGAGACAGCTTCCAATGCTCTTATGTACATCGTAGTTATCCTTCTTGGAACATCAGTTGGTGCTACTACAAGAGCTGAAGATTTCCTTCAGCTTGATACTCTTAAGATCGTAGCTCTCGGACTTATAGCATTCGCTGTAGGTACTGCCGCAGGTGTTCTGTTTGGTAAACTTATGAATCTTTTCAGTGGTGGAAACATCAATCCGCTTATCGGTTCAGCTGGTGTATCAGCCGTTCCAATGGCAGCCCGCGTT
>CAMVNV010000039.1 GCA_947168935.1 uncultured Butyrivibrio sp.
AACACATTCATAAGATTCGAAAATCATATATAATATCCAGACACCTGTTAAACTAAATGCTTTAGGCTTTTTTGGATGTGCGAAGATAAATTAATTTTAATAATTACCTAAAACTCTCAAAGACTTTGCCTCTTCTCTTAGCCCTCGCAGCGCGTTCTTAACCGAGCTGTCTGCAAGGTTACCTTCAAAGTCTATAAAGAATCTGTATTCCCAGTTTCTGTCTCCTATTGGACGGGATTCTATTCTTGTCATGTTTACATGGTTATAATGGAAGTGGGACAGGATGTGATAAAGGGCACCTACCTCATTTCCAAGTTCAAGCATGATACTTATCTTATTTGCTTTTTTAAGAAAAACTTTCTGATTGGTAACAATGATAAATCTGGTGGAATTGGTCTCAGACTTATTAATGCCTTTTTTCAGAATATTCATTCCATAGTAATGAGCTGCGTATTCGCTGGCGATGGCTGCCTGAGATATGTCACCTTCTTCTGCTATCTTCTGAACACCAAAGGCGTTATTCTTCATGCTGATCTGTCGCCAGGCAGGATGGTCTGACAAGAATCTGCTGCTCTGCATGAGGGACTGGGCATGGGAATAAACGGTCTTGATGTCGCTCATCTTAGCACCTGGAAGACCGATGAGGCAGTGCTCAATCTTTATTATCTGCTCTCCAACTATGAAGTTTTCATATTCTGCAAGGAGGTCATAGATCTCAGATACTATACCTGCTGTGGAGTTCTCGATAGGGAGAACTGCATAGTCAGCTGCACCTTCTTCGATGGCGATCATGGCATCTCTGAAGGTTTCAACATGGAAGTTGTGTACGCCTTCTCCAAAGAATTTGAACATGGCAGCCTGTGAATATGCGCCTTCTGCTCCCTGGAATACTACTCGGCAGGTTTTTTTGTCTATGGAATTAATTGAGATAAAGGGGAGCCTTCCTGACGCTCCGGCTTCTGTGAGCTTCTGATACTGGAGCTTTCTGCTCATAGCCATTATCTGCTCGAAGAGCTCTTCTACTCCGGTGCGGTTAAAATCATTATGTGTAAGGCTCTTTACGGTATCTATCTTCTCTTTTTCCCTGGCTGGGTCGAAGACTTTTTTGCCAGTTCCTATCTTATAATCCGCAACCTGCGAACAAACGTCCATTCTCTGCTCGTAAAGCTCTACGATCTTAGGGTCGATCTCGTCGAGCTTTGCTCGAAGTTCCTGTAAATCCATTAAAACCTCCAACTACACTTCTATTTTTGACAATTTATGCCGATAACTATATGAGAATGATACCGCTTATTGGTAGATGGCGCAAGAAAGGAAAATTAAGCAATTATGGCTAAGATAAGGAATATAATTATTATCATTCTTATCACTGTTGCGGTGGGTGCAGCCGTTGTTGTTTATTTCTATCTGAATATGATCCCGGAAACTGAGCCAACGATCGGGGGTAACACTGTTGGAAATCTCTACAATGGTGGTTATTTCTGCGAAATGGATGGCAATGTCTACTTCAGGAATAATTACGACAATGGATGTATGTACAGTATGACTGTTGATGAGGCTGATATTAAGCCTGTGACAACCATGAATGTGTACTATATCAGTGGATACGGCAATTATCTGTATTTCTACATGGATTCTCAGCACTTGTCTCTTTCCACCACAGGTATCGGTACTACCGTTAAGTACTACGGCGTGTACCAGTGCCGCCTTGACGGTACCAAGCAAAAGTGTCTCTACCGTGGAAGGACCGGAACTCAGGCTATGTGCGGCAATTACATCTATTTCCAGATCAAGGATTCTGATGGTGGTTCTCTTGGAAAAATAAAGACTGACAAGACTAATCTTTCCATCGTTGCTGAAGAATATATCGATCCCTGCGGCTTTGTTGATGGCAAGATCTATTTTACCGGAGTGACCAAAGACCACAATCTGTACATGATGGATACTTTAAATAACGATAAGATCACCAAGATAGCAGATGGCTATATCTTCTATCCTATCTATCATGACGGTTATATTTACTACATGGATGCTGTTGATAACTACCATCTAAAGCGTATGGATCTTTCAACCTTGAAGGTTGAGAAGCTGACCAACAACAGGGTTGAATGTTTCAATCTAAATGACCAGTACATCTTCTATTCTGTGGCTGAGTCCCTGACTCCTGCGCTTCATGTTATGACCCTTGACGGTTCCAGCGATTATCCTGTACTTCAGGGAATTTATTTCAACATAAATCTCACATCCAAGTACGTTTACTTCACTCCTGCCAAGGATGATACTCGTATGTACCACATGCCTATCGACGGATCCCAGCCTCCGAGCTTATTTAATCCTATGGAATAATGCTAGTACGTAGTGGATTCCTGGGGATGACTGTTCAGTCATCCTCAGGAATCTTCAACGTTTCGATATTATTCTATATTCAAGAAGCTTGTAGTGCTTAAAGCGTTTGGATTGCGAAGCGCTAATGTCTGTGAACATAAGCGCAACTACATTTCAATCAAACTGCCTTTTGTATGGGAACAGGATCTTCGTCTACTTCGCCTAGAAGTCCTGTTTTGAAGAGTATTGGGCGAAGGGCAAGATAAGCGATGACACCGATCACGGAGTTGATAACTGCATTTACGACGGTTGCGGCTGTTGTGATCGCAATAAGAGCGCTAATTGCTGATGCAGCCTTCTCTGAATTTGGTGTAAGAAGTGTATACCAGATATATTTAAGAGAGGGTTCAAATACGCAATTGAATGCAAGTCCGGCAACTGCTGAAACAATAGACCATTTCACGATATAGCTCTTTTGATGATTATGAGATATCTTGGCAAATCTGTGCGCTACAAGTCCAACTATAAGTCCAATAGCTAATTTGCAGATGAATGTTCTGGGAGCTGAAACTGCATATCCTCCAAGAATATCTGCTATGGAAAGACCTATTGCACCAGCGAATCCTCCATATACTCCACCAAGGAGAAGCGCTCCTAATACAACAAAAGCATTTCCGATATGAATCTTGGTTCCTGTTGTAGTTATAGCAGGAAATACTGCATAGCCTACATAGCAAAGCGCAGCCATAAGACCTGCGTATGCGATTTTGATAAGTCTCTTGTTTTTCTGTGATGTTTTCATAATAGTCCTCCTCTGTTTTTTGCTAATATAGCACCAGACTGGCATTACTTATATTACCAAAAAAATATTTTTTAATAATACCAGTATGTAAAGAGAAGAATTATTACTTCGATTTATCGCTTTTAGTTGTCATATTCTTCAGTTTGTGACACCATGTTTGTTTTTAGTGACTCAAACCTTTGATATATTTCTTCAATCAGTTTATAGTCTTTATCGGAGTATTCTTTGTATTGGTCGAAGCGTACTTCGATATATTTACTTTGCCCTGTGGGATCAACAAAAGATATAGAGTAGCTCCAGGCACTGTAATCCGTCACGAAGTCATCGCTGTCTTCCCTGTTCATAAGCTTATCTACGTGCTTTTCTTTTAAAAAATCCCCAAAAGCCTGTACGTCTTCTTCAGAAACCGAATATATAGTCGTAATTTCAGGCTCTCCTAGCTCCTCCTGATCACAACATTCGATGATCCATTCTCCGTCCCTTTGTGCAAGAGTCTGGTAATGATGTCCGCCATTCATATCGCTGTATCCGGGATGATACTGAAAACTGACAAGGTCTCCGGCCCAGGAGGTATCAGCAGAATTATTGCTATCGCCGTTATCTGTAGCATCCTTACCGGATTTCCCTTCACTTGGGACGTCTGTTTTGGGGTCCTTCTTTTGATTCTGCTGATCCTGCTTTTCAGACTCTCCGCTGTTGTACCCAAGGTCAAGAATCTTCCCACAACCAGCGAGCGTAAATACTAATACTATTACTACAAGAACAAACGATATACATCTTTTACCAAAATGCTTCATATCAGTCCCTCCTGCATATAGTATTATTTTACTCTTGTATTGCTAAAGGCTCAAATATTTCACTCAATATCACTACCAGCTTTACATTCGACTACAATTCCAAACAGATCATCCATGTCGTAACAATCTATATGGAAACGGTTTGAGCCATATTCTTTATTGCCATCAACCAGATAGTAGGTCTCATCTTTCTTTTCACATCTATATGATATTCGGCACGATTCCTTTTTTGATCTGTTTTCTGTAGAACAAATTTACGAGAAAATAGAAAGTTACATTGTAAGGGCGTTTTAAAAATGCCGTTGTAAATATCGTTCTCTTCAAGATGCTCTTTATAGAGTAGACCTCATTGTACAGATCCCAATATGCCTTGGTAAGTTCCTGCGGCGTCATGTTCTTGGGATAATGAACTGCTTCGCAGGCATTGTAGGAATACATGTCTGTATTGTAAATCCTGTCTACCTTTTTCATCTCGTCATAATATTCCGTACCCGGTATCGGGGTCAGGATATAGAATCTGGGTACCGCTATGTGGTTATCAGCCACGAACTTTGCTGTTGCCTTGATGGACTCAAGTGTATCTCCCTCAGCACCTACTACCATCTCGGTAGATATATCAATTCCATGTTTTCTTATGATATTGATCTGCTCGGAATAGTTCTCAGGCTTGGCCCATGCTTTATGCATGCCTATAAGGCTTTCCTTGCTGATACTTTCAAGTCCAAAGCTCAGCATATAGCAGCCGCTCTTTGCGATAGTATCAAGGAGCTCTTCATCTTTGGCTATATCAATTGAGCACTGGGTCATCCAGTACATCTTCAGCTTTTTGATCTCAGCACACAGCTTTATAGCATAGTCTCTGTCGGAAAAGATATTGTCATCAAGAAGAAGGAACTGCCTGAATCCAAGAGATTTTATCTTTTTGATATCTCTTATAACTTCATCTATATCTCTTTTCAGGTACTGGCCTTTATACAAACAGTATATGGAACAGAAACTGCAGGTTTTAGGGCATCCTCTTCCAGCCTGAACAGGGAGGAAGTTTCCTATTTTCTTATTTAGGATAAGCTCATACCTGGGTATCGGATAGGTGAGTTTTTCCAGCTTTTTCTTGTATACTTTTTGAAGATTACCATTTTCAAAGTCTCTGACCATCTGCGGCCAGGTCTCTTCGGAATCGCCTATCATTACGCTGTCACAGTATTTCTGCGCTTCTTCCGGCATAAGGCTTACCATATAGCCGCCCAGAACTACTGTCTTACCCCTCTTCTTGAATTCCTGGGCAATTGCAATAGTTCTCATGACAGCGTGACCCATGCTACTGATTCCTATTAGGTCAGCATCTGTATCGAAGGGAACATCTTCTATTGTTTCATAACAAATCTCAACGTCAAAACCTTCAGGAGTAAGCGCAGCAAGAAGTGGGAGCGCAAGTCCTACGAAGTATAATTTATTCTTTTTTACAAGCACGCCGTGCTGATCGTACGGTGTCGGCTGGATCAGTAATATCTTTTTATTACTCATCAAAATCCTCTTTTCAAAGCTATATATATTATGATGTAGGTGTCAAAAGTACCTTTTGACACCTCTCGATGATTCCTTTTTTATTCCGTGCCCTTATTCTTATATTTCCTGTTGAAGGTTCCAAGAAGTCCTGCCATGTAGATTCTTGGGAAATTAACATAGTAGAGGAAATCATACTCCATCTTGAAAAACCATGCCGGCAGGTGCTCGGGCTTCATAAGGACGCTGGTTCCACCTGTTCTTTTGTATTCATAGCGGATGAGCTTGTCCTTATTTTCCTCATAAACAGGTGTTCCCTTGAAGGGGATAAGGATACTGAAAAGAACCCAAATGAGCTTCTCTTCCTTGATGAACTTGTTGATGTTCATGAAGTCCTTGTGTTTAAAATCGTAGTTGATAACAAAGAGGCCGACGCAGACCATGTTGTTATCCCTGAGGATCTTTACAGCCTTTTTGTTGAGCATGACACTGGAGTTCTTGTTGTACTTTTCAAGGGTGGTATCTTCTACTGCTTCAAGTCCAACCAGCATATCCCTAAATCCAACTTTATATAAAAGGGGCATGATGTCTTCGCAGTTAACGATGCTGTCTGCCCTTGCAAAGATCATAATTGTCTTGGTGCAGTTTCTTTCAAGAAGTTTCTTGCATATAGCTTTGACTCTTTCCTTATTTACCAGGAAATCATCATCTACGAAAAAGATCTTGTCGTTGTCAAGTTCCACGATCTCATCAACAACATCATCTATATCTCTTTCCTTATAGGTGCAGTTGTTAAAGGTTCTTGAAACACAGAATTTGCACCCCTGAGGGCAGGAAAAAGAGCCTCTCATCAGTGAAAAACAGCCTTTGGCAAGAACTCTGAACTTCTTTCTGTTCTCATAAAAGATGCTTCTGTCAGGTCTTACGCCGTAGCTGCTGATGGGCGGACACTTCTCATTTTCAAACCACTTGTTATCTTTCTTATAAGCAAGTCCTGTGGAATCCTTTAATGCAGAAACTTCAAAGTTATGTCTTACTGCATTTCTAAGGGATTCCAGGCCGTTGTCGTAGTACACGTAATCTATCTCATCTATCATAAAGTCCTGATGATTGATATTAACTTCAGCGCCGCCAACCATGATCTTAATGTCAGGCTTTAGCTTTTTAAGCTTCTTGATCACATCAAGGGCATATCCTGCTGTATAGGATATGATGGAAAAACCTACAAATGATATATTATTTTCTTCAATGTGCTTAACAAGTCTCTGGAATCTGAAAAAAGGACTATGGAGACTTTCATCAAAAATCATGCAGTTTTTCTTTTCCTGCTTAACCACAGTCATGATGTATTCAAGGCCAAGCGGCTCAAGACTTGCAACTCTCGTATCGTAATGGACGCGAATGAACATATAATTTAAATCTTTCATATTTTTAAAACCATCCTGTCTTCTTGGTGTCATACGCTGTTCCAAAGAGTGTCCTGACCATGATCTTGGGGTATGTCACAACGTGGAGCCAGTAGTAGCGCATCTGGAACATAAATGCGCTCATGTGTTCCGGCGGAACTGTAACATGAAGACCGTCTCTGTTCTTGGATTTAAAGTTAACGAGCTTGTCCTTGTACTGCTCATATGCATCAGTACCCTTATAAGGAGTGAAAATTCCAAATACCATCCATAACAAATTGTTATCTTTGATAAACTTCAAAAGATTCCTGAAATCCTCTTTGGTAGATGTATGGCTTACTACGAACAGGCCGTTACATACGATGTTATTCTCATGGCAGTGCTTGATCGCAAGGATGTTATCATTTCTGGATGTCTGCTTATTATATTCCTTGAGCTGGGCATCGCTTACGGCTTCAAGCCCTATGAGAAGGTCTCTGAATCCGGCTTTATATGCAAGCGGGAGTACGTCAGGGTTTTCGGCTATAAAGTCAGCCCTTGCATATGCCATGAACTGCTTTTTGATGCCCTTTTCGATTATCTTTTCGCAAAAGCTGATAACTCTTTCTTTGTTAAAAAAGAATGTATCATCAACAAACCATATCTTGTCGTGCTTAATAGATTCGACTTCTTCTATTACAGAATCAAGGTCTATCTCTGTGTATACGCCGCTGTTCATCTTGGTGCAGTAACAGAAGTTACAATTAAATGGGCAGGAAAAAGAAGCTTTTGATAAAGCGAATTTTCCTTTCATAAAGATAAAATTCTTTTTAAGGCCCTTGTAGAACTCTGTTCTGTCAGGCTTAACGATGAAGCAGTCTACGGGTTCTCCTTTTTCTTTGACCACCCACTTGCCGTCTTTTTTAAAGCAGATGCCTGTCTGCTTGTCCAAAACTTCGGGATCAAGGCCTGCTGCCCATATGTTCTTCTGGGTCTTAAGGCCGTTGTCGTAATACACAATGTCTATCTGATCCTTACAAAAGTCAGTGTAATTGAGCTCTGCTTCAGGTCCCCCTACCTGAATGCAGATATCAGGGAATTCTTTTTTGAGCTGGGCAGCTCTGTCAAGGATATAATCGACCGTGTTGGCATTAGCATTAAAACCGACTACGTTATATCCGCCTTCTCTGATCTTCTTCTTGATCCTTTCGAGCCTGAAAAACCAAGAATGCTGAAACTCATCAAGAATCTCGCATTTAATATTCATATCTCTGCAAAGACCTGCCACATACTCAAGGCCTAAAGGCTCGAGGTGTGCGACGATTGATGAATATTTTGGTCTTATCAGAAGGACCTTTATTTCTTTTTTCATACCATTTTCCATATTTTTAATTCCTTACCTATATAACTAACATCATCATGTCCGATCAAAAGATATATGTTTTCGACACATTTCAAAAATCGAACATATAAAAATTGTTATCTTTACAATAATTTCTTAAAATACTGCATATTAACTTTGGCAGCGCCTACAGTCAGTTTAAGGGTGTCATAGAGTCCGTACTTTTTGACCATATACCACCAGCTCTTAGGATTGGCTGTGATCTTGTAATACAGGACCATGGTGTACCAGTAATACTTCCTGACTGAAAGGTTCATGGGCTTAACAACAAGATGGGCAAGGTCCCACTTCTCGTATTCATCTTCTCTAATAATAAAGTCCTTGCGGTACTGCTCGTACATCTCGGTTCCGCGAAGTGGCGTTAATGGCTGAAGATTTACAAAAATAAGTCCGAGCTTTTTGATCCATCTTCCAAGAGCATTAAAGTCTTCCTTGGTCCAGTCAAGACCCAGGATAAAGGTTCCATAGCATTCGACATCGTATTTTTGCAGGATGCTTACAGCTTTTTCATTGATGGAAACCTGTGTTCTCTTGTTGTAGGTATCAAGGTCTTTACTACTGCAGGATTCAAGGCCTACGATAACTGCTCTTAGGCCTACTTCCTTAAGTCTCTTTATGGCTGCTTCGTTGTTTGCGATAAAGTCTGCTCTTCCGTATACAAGATATTTCTTGTGAATGTTGTTCTTTTCAAGCAGGTCGCAGAACTCCATGAGCCTTTCTGCATTAAACAAAAAGTCGTCATCGACTATATATACTTCTGTCTGCGGAATTGTCTTAAGCTCTTCTATTATATTTTCAAGACTTCTTGCGAAGTACTTATCATCGGTTATCTGCCTGCAGAAGCAGAACTTGCAGTTATAGGGGCATCCAAAGGATGTCTTAATGAGACTGCAGTTTCTGTGGAACATGTAATAGTAGTGTTTCCTATATTTTGAAACCTTGTCCCTGTCTGGAAAAAGATAATTGAAGGTAGTCTCTTTTACCGCCTTATTTACGCCTTTTGTATAGACACAGTCGAGGGGATTGTCATCCTGGCAAACGGCTTCCTGCGCATTATTAAATTCTTTACTTACGATACTTTTCCGGTCAGGTAATAAGTCTTCTTGAGATTTTATACCAGCTTCGTTATTTTTTTCTTTACTATCTTCACTTCCCTCATCATTTCTATTCTCATTTATATCTTCTTTAGAAATAATGCTATTTTTTACTGTGTCTATTTCATGCAGATTCTCAAGCTTTTTTAGAATCGAAATAAAAGTCTTTATTCCATTAGCTCTTATAATGTAATCGATATTAGGATCTTCAAAATCCTCCGGATTAACTTCAGCATGGACGCCGCCAACTATTGTTACTATATCCTTACTGTACTCTTTGACCTGCCTTGCGTAGTCCTTAATGATATTAACATGGGCAATATAGCCGGTAACGCCGACTACGTCGGGCTTGTGTTTCTCCAAAAAGTAGGCGATCTTCTTTTTTTCAAGGATCATGTCTACTATGACTACTTCATGGCCCAGTGGTTCAACATTGGACGCTATATATTCAAGTTCCAAGGGCTCACAGATCATGACGTTTTGAAGTCCTATCGTCTCCTTATGGGGCCTTGGCCTAAATAAAACAATTTTCATAACAACCTCTTTTAATAGTACTTACTTGAATCAATCCTTTTCTTCGTAAAAATTCAAAAAGGATTCAAAATTCATGTTCGATATTTTACCTTTTGAATACGCAGAAATCCGGAAAGGCATATCTGTATTCAAGAAGATATCTTCCGTGCTTCACCAGGAAGTTTATGATCCTGTTTGAATGGTGTGCGTAGAAATATCTCTCTTCCAGTGCTGCGCCAAACTTAAGCTTGGTTTCTTCCGATGTCTGACCGAAATCTATGGTCTTGCATCCGTGCTTTATTCCATACCTTATTATGTGAAAAAGCATATAGTAATAAAGATCCGTGGTATCTTCCGAATAGTCCATTCCGCACAGCATGAAGATGAGCTTATCTTCTGCTTTTCTAAGAAGTACAAAACCTATAGGCTTATCTTCTTTTTGGAATACGATCTTGGTAGCATCTACCTTGTCAAAAAAGCCTTTTTCCAGTTTTTCAAGTTTGTAGTCTGACTTATTGTATGTATTTAGATATAACTGGTATACATCTATAGAGTCATCTGTGATCTCTTTTACTGTCAAATGGGAACATGCTTTAATAGCAAGCTTTATTCGTCTTCTGTAATGACTTCTCAGTGCGCATAGATATTCATCTTCTGTCTTAAATCTGTTTTGGAAGACGCAGGTAGGAAGTGTCTGCCCCAAAGCGAAGTCCTTGTGGGGTCTATGCTCTTTAGTATTAAGGATAAGTACAGGACCTTTCAATGTTTTTGCAAATTCAAGTACAAGATTAGGATCATTTGTGATAAATCCCGGCTCACTTAAGGAACATGGATAACCTATGACGCTTGTACTAAGCGATAAGTCCATTTTTCCATAGGTGAAAATGTTAAGCTTCATCTTATATACAACTATGAAAGCTTTGGAACTGCCTTTTTGTACATAGTAGTATTCCTGTTCAAAGCGGTTTTCTTTCTTACAAAGTCTAAGCAGCTCTGCTTCAAAAGGAAAAGGCTCTTTGGCCAGCTCATCTATAAGTGCCTGGATGTCCTCAGGGACTTCGCTCAGCTTCCTTACCATAAGACTAGTATCAGAACTTTTTTCCCTTATGATAAGGTCTTGGTCAGATCTCTTTTCCCTTATGATAAGGCCTTTGTCAGATCTCTTTCTCATACACTACATACCTTTTGTATTTCTCATCGCACAGGGCCTGACATACGCTGTTTGAATCGGCATTTTCTTCAAGGATCCAGGATGATACAAGGTTTTGTATTCCATGACCCTGCATGGCGATATATACCTGATCAAGGAGTCCCATAACAAGGCCGCTCTTTCTGTGGCGGGGAAGGACGCCGTATTCCATCAGCTTTCCATACTTTATCTTTCTGCCCATAAAGATGTTCCTGAAAAAGTGCTTTGCACCAAACACTTCTCCGCCTTTTGCAAGTTCGTTATAATCCGGATACCACATGACGAATCCTACCGGCTCTCCGTCTTTGAAAGCGAAAACAAGCGAATCCTCTTTCATGAACAAAAAGAGCTCTTTAAGCATCTCTTTATCTTCTTTATAGTTTCTTTTGTAATAGTATCTGTGGCCTTCAAATGCCTGATTATTAAGGTCTGTGTATATCTTTGAATACTCATCAAACCTCTTTTTGTCAAAAGATCTGAATTCATAATTCTTTTTGATCTTTCTAAGAAGGCTTGCGTATCTCTCAATCCTTGTGTGATCGGTCACGGACCTGTAGGTACAAAGATATACCTTTTCAAGATCCATTTTGTCAAAATAGTCATTGTAAAACTTGGGATTGGCGGCAGATGAGAAAGTGTTCTTCTCATCATAATGATCGCATAAAAGTCCAAGGCCGTAGTTAACATGGCCGTTTAAGCCTATTACAAGCTTCTTGCAGTTATGCTTTTTGCCTATTTCGATAGCTTTATCAACAAGCAGCTTTGCAGCTTCGTCCTGTCCTTCAAGACTTTCAAAAAAGCAAAGCTGGATATAATCAGAGAGGTCACTTGCGTATACAACCAATCCCTGACACACTATATTATTTGAATCTTTTACATTGAAGGCGTAAATATCTTTATCATTAACAAAGCTTGTCTTCCCGGCGAAGAGCTCCTGTATCAGGAACAGGTTGTTGTCTACGTAGAGACTACTTTCCTTATATAACTTTCTTCTAAAGTCCAGGAACTGTCTCTGCTGCCCTCGATCTTTAACTTCTATAACTTCCATTTCCTAACCTCATGGTTCGAATGTAATGAGAACCTAATGGTTCGATATTGATGTAGCTTGCTACATCAATTCGCAGAGTTAATCTCCGATTAACTCCTAACCTCATGGTTCGAATGTAATGAGAACCTAATGGTTGAATTGGTGGAGTTTTACTACACCAATTCGCAGAGTTAATCTTTGATTAACTCCTAACCTCATGGTTCGACTATAAGGAGAACCTAATGGTTCGATACTAATTTCTCCTGAATATATGTGATCATATCTTCGACGGTAGTAAGTGATTTATAATCATCTTCATCCATCTCTATTCCATATCTTTCCTCAACCAGACAGATCAGTTCGATAAAATCAAATGATGACAGGTCAAAATCCGTCTTAAAATTAGAGGAAAGCTCTATATTATCAATATCATATTGTTCTTTCATTAATTTCTTAAATTCATCTAACATAATTAACCTCCTGCCGCAAGTCAAACGAATAACTAATTTTTCTAATTACTGAAGCTTGCAACACAAATTTGCGTATGATTTTTCAATTTGCATACTTATTTCTTTTTATCTTGCGGGTACTGTTTTTCTCAAATTCCTGGTCCATGACTTCGACCTTATCTATGTTCATAAAGCCGGGAAGATCTTTATTTATCTTCTTTATATCTTCATCAAGGTTGTCTACCGGCTTTTCCATATAGACTTTGGCTACTATGATCTCATTACTTTTAACGGCTCTGCTTGTTACGATGCATTCGTTAACGTAAGGAAGCTCCAATATCTTTTTTTCCACAGCTTCAGGAGAAAAATTCTTGCCGTTACTGCGGATTATCAGGTTCTTCTTGCGTCCTGTAACGAAGATGACCTTGTCGTCTGCGACATAGCCAAGATCGCCCGTCTTAAAAAATTCGCCTTCCATGCTCTGCCTTGTAGCTTCGGGATTCTTGTAGTATCCAAGCATAACGCAGGGGCCTTTGACCATTATCTCTCCTTCATCGGAGATTCTGACATCGATATGTCTCATGATGGTTCCGGCGCTTCCAACTACATTATTGGCCGCCCTGCTTACTGCGATCGTAGGCGAGCACTCGGTCATGCCATAGCCGTTTAAGAGCTTTATTCCAAGCTCTTCATATCTCTCAACATAATAAGGATTTAAGGCTGCGCCGCCGCTTACGACAAGCCTTAACCTTTTATTTGATATATTCCCGAACAAGATGTGCCTTAGATCGATGTGGAACTTTAACAGGAAGTTACTTACCTTTATCATGTTGCAAAGAAGGTTATATCTGTTCTTTTTCTTAGCTTCGCGAACGATATTTTTATAAATTCCTTCAAAGACCATGGGAACAGCCTCGAAGAAAAACGGATTGAATGCCTTGATATCCCTTAAAAGGTACTTCAGGTCGAGATTTAAGCATACTGTTGTTCCGTTGTACAAAGTTGCGAGAATTCCCGGATTAAAGCCGTAGGTGTGATTCATGGGAAGAAGGGACAGTGTAGGACTTTTCAGAATGTTATTTTCAAGAGTTCCTCTGACATTGGTCGCGATATTATACTGGGACAGCATTACTCCCTTCATCTTGCCGTCAGTACCTGAAGTTGACGCAAGAACAGAGAATTTGTCCTTATCAATAGCTTTTACTTGGGCAAAAAAATCTTCAGAAGGATACGCACCTGCGCTTAGTTTCTCGTATTCGTCATCGATATTTATCGCTTTAATTGTAGGATCTTCAAGAAGGTCAGAAACTTTTTTGCCTGTCTTTTTGGTATAAAAAAGGACGTCGACATCAAAGTCTTTTATCATGTCTTTAAGAGTTTCCTTATCAAGCTCTTTGTCCAGTGGTACTATTACGTTATCAAGCGCTGCTGCAAGGTAGATGGTGATATATTCGAAGCGGTTCTCAGAAACTATGGCTATGTGCTGCCCGCTTAATTTCTTTTCATCAAAATAAGAATACAGGTTGTAGATATGCTGTATTACGTCCCTGTACTTAAGATCTGTTATGGTATCTTTGGCAAAATACCTGATCGCCGTCTTATCAGGATGGCGATCATTCCAGCCTGAGATCATTTCGCCAAAGTTGTCGTAAATGACCGTATCTATATATGAAAAACTCATTAAATCTCCCCGCGTAAAACGTTACTGCTTGCCAGTATCAGTAACTTAAAAAACTTTTTCCGAATGACCTATTATGGCACATATTTGTATATACTTCAATAATTATAACATTTTTTATGCTACGTCAAAAAAAGCATGACTTCTTGAATGTAAATTACAGAAACGCGCATTTACTGCGTGTTTCGTAATTCGATGAATCGGTTGGCAATAGAGCCTTCGACGAAGTCGAACTCAACCTACTCTATTGCTGCATTCTTGAACGATATGTTCAAGAATGTATAGATGTTTATTTAACACTCTGACATAGATTTGCTATAATAATGTGAACTTTAGTAAGCAAAGCATATTTGTTTACTATAAATATAGAGGAGAAAATCATCATGAATATATATATTTCAGGAATATCTGGAACCGGAATGGGACCACTTGCTTTAATGGCAAAAAAGGCCGGAATAAATGTTTATGGTTCTGACAGGAGCCTTGGCGCAATAGCAAATGAGCTTGAAAAAGCAGGAATTGAGTACCAGGTTGGTCCTCAGGATGGCACCTATTTTTCTGAAAAAATAGATTCAGTTGGAATAGACTGGTTCATTTACACTTCAGCTCTTCCTCAGGATCACCCTGAACTTGTTATGGCAAGAGACAGAGGAATCAAGGTATCAAAGCGAGATGAACTTATAGCTAAGCTGGTAAAAGATCTTGACCTTAAAATGGTAGCTGTAGCAGGAACACATGGTAAAACAACTACTACATCAATGCTGGTCTGGGCAATAGACAAGCTTACAGATGAGAATAATAACAGGCTCCTGCCCTCTTCATATCTTGTTGGAACCACTCTTTCTTTTGTTCCATCCGGATCCTACAAAGAAGGGGACAAGTTCTTTATTTATGAAGCGGATGAGTATGATAGGAATTTCCTTAATTTCCATCCATGGGTGAGCTTAATAACCTATGTATCCTACGATCATCCTGATATTTATAAGACAAGAGAAGATTATGAGCAGGCTTTCATACAATTTGAAGAGCAGTCTCAGAAGGTAATCTTTGCAACTAAAGAAGCTTCCATCCATGGCGCTGACGCCCTTAAAGCTAAGGGTAAAGATGTGCAGATCATCCCAGGGATCGATCAGCGTATCAATCTTTCAGGAAGTCCAAGAAGAGAAGATGCAACCACAGCATTTTTTGCCATAAAAGAAATGCTTAGTTTCTGTGGCAAAGAGGTTTCCGATGAAAGAATCCTCTGCGTTTTAAACGAATTCCCAGGAGTAGGACGTAGATTCGAGCGTATATGTGAAGGCTTTTATTCAGACTATGCCCACCACCCGGAGGAAGTAAAAGCTACAATAGATATTGCCAAAGAAGAAGCCAAGAAGCTTTCCAAAAAGGGCATTGTTGTTATTTATCAGCCCCATCAGAACACCCGCCAGCACGAAGTAAGGCACCTGTATAAGGATGCTTTCGACGAAGCGGACAAGATATACTGGCTTCCTACTTATCTTACAAGAGAAGATGAAAGCCTTCCTGTTATAACACCTGAGGAGTTTATAGCTGATATAAGTGCAAAGGATAAGGCATTTGTAGCTGAACTTGATGATGACCTTGCAGGAAAAATAAAGGCAGACCACAGCGAAGGTTACCTGATAATACTATTAACTGCAGGGCCTGCGGATAAATGGTTCAGAAACGTAGTAAAATAAACTGATTCTTTTCAGTGGATTAACGCACATGCCCAAATATACAACTATTTCCGACTTTTGAAAACATTAGTTAGCTTTAAAAATTTCTTTTGCAAAATTGCACTAAAGGAAACTTGTTGATAACAAGGGATGCCGCAAATGTGTAAAGAATCGGCAATCACCAAAATGGCAAATGATTTTTCCACATTGTCCACATTTCAAACCGGATTTTTGGAGCGAAAACCTTTAAGATAACAACCGTTACATTCACATCCCCAAAGGCTTGTAAATGTGGCGGTTCTTTTTTGAAGCTTCCACATTATCCACCGTCTCCACACTGATTTTATAAAATCTTTTCTCATGCTACGCAAGGAGGGCAAATCGTCTTTTTGCCTATTTGCACACAAAAATCCCTGTGCTATACTCTGAATTGTTCGGAGGTATTCAAAGCCGAACACTCAGATTCCAAGCGGATCTGTCTAAATGTTTTTTTCACAGTATAAGGCTCATGTTTTATTTTTACACAAACGAAGTGCCTGGCTTGTAGGGAGGAAGACATTTCGTAAAATTTGTGACACCAAAGGGGACACTAGCTTATGATGGGGAAAGTGACAATGAGTCATCACACAGCAGCCAGCCAGACTGCTGTTACCAACGCATTTATTGATTATTATATGGGAGATGCCAATGATGCTCAGATCAAGGTTTACCTTTACCTTCTGCGCATGATGCAGGCAGGACTTTCTACCAGCGTCTGTGATATCGCTGATAAATTCAATGACACCGAAAAAGATATAATGAGAGCCCTTACTTATTGGGAAAAGAAAGGACTCATAAGCCTTGAGTATGACGGGGCAGGTCATCTTCTTAGCATTTCTTTAGAAGATATTCCGGAAGTTCGCGATACAGGTAAGGTTACTGTAATGCCCGGAGCAAGCGCTGTTAAGCCGGTTGCTTGTACAAATGCAGCTCCTGCGATCGCTCGCCGTCCCAAGAATGTTGACGAGAAGGAAAATCAGCAGCTTGTATTCCTTGCTGAACAGTACTTCGGAAGAACTCTCAACCCGGCTGATATCAGAAAGATCTTCTATATTCATAATGACCTTGAATTCTCTATGGATCTTATGGACTATCTGATGCAGTACTGCGCAGAGCAGGGCAAAAAAGATTTCCGCTACATGGAGAAGGTTGCCGAGAACTGGAACGAGGCAGGAATCAAGACCACTCGCCAGGCCAAGGCAAGAGCAAGAAAGTACAACAAGAACGTATATACCGTTATGAAGGAGCTCGGCATGGATAACTCCCCCGCTCCTGCAGAAGCTGCATATATAGAACGCTGGTTCAACGAGTACGGCTTCTCTCTCGAGATCGTCATCGAAGCCTGCTCTAGAACAGTTCTTTCCACTCAAAAGAACAGACTTCAGTATGCAGAGCGTATATTAAAGAGTTGGCATGATTCAAATGTGTCATCTCAGGAAGATATAACTAAGCTCGACCAGACTCACAGTAGTGAAGTTCAGGAAAACGCAAAGACTACTAAGAAAACTTCAAGTAAGAACAACCTATATCTCCAGTTCCAGCAGAACACTTACGACTTTGATGCTTTAGAAAAAGAACTTATAAAAAACTGATATTTCAAATGCAGCAAACGCACCAAACTTCCCAGCTATTATGGGGAGATGCGTAAGACTATATAGGAAGATTCCGGCCACAACTATCAACTTCCCCATAATAACCTGGAAGTTTGAACCAAAATACACCTCAGGGAGCAGACCATTGGCACTTAATAACGCGCAATATAATGAAATCATGCACGAGTACGAGATCAAACAGCTTAGAAGCCGCGCAGAGGCAGACAAAAGACGCGACTATGTTTACGCTCATGTCCCGGGATACAGGGAACTGGATCAGTCGATTCCCTCCATTTCGGTTGATTTTGAGATAGGGAGGCTATCAGGTGACAATCAGAGCATGGATGTTCTGAGGCAAAAGCTGGCTGCTGTCATCGCACGCAAGAAATCCCTGCTGAAGGAGGCTGGTCTTCCGGAAGACTATCTCGAACCTGTATACGAATGTCCTGACTGTAAGGACACAGGTTATATAGGTACTGAGAAATGCCATTGTTTTCAGCAGCGCACAATTAAGCTTCTCTATGCTAAGTCCAATCTGGAACTGTTGACCAGTACAAACAACTTTAATAAGTTGTCGGAAGAGTATTATGGAGGTGATGATCTAGCGCATTTTCAGGCAGCGGAAAAAATCTCCAAAAGCTTCGTTAAAAACTTCAGAACAGACTACCAAAATATAGTTTTCTATGGTACAGTAGGTACCGGCAAAACCTTTTTATCTATTTGTATAGCAAAGGAACTGCTTGATCAGGGAACTGCCGTGATATATTTCAGTAGCAGCGACCTTTTCAGACAACTTTCGGATTATGCATTTGATTATAATTCAAAATCCGAACTTGAAAACCTTTGCGATTACCTTTACAATTGTGAATTGCTGATAATAGATGATTTAGGTACAGAACTTACAAACTCCTTTGTTATCGCTCAGTTATTTACTATCCTAAACGAGAGAGACTTAAGGCATAGATCTACTATTATTTCAACTAATCTCTCACTACAGGAAATACATGGCAGATATCAGGACAGGGTATTTTCACGTATCATGAGTCATTTCCAGCTTCTTAAATTAACGGGTACAGACATACGTCTGCAAAAAGCAAAAAGGTAAGTTTTGGGAATACTGTTTTCAAGTGAAAGTGAGGATTTTTTTCAATGCCAAAAAGAGAAGAAAAACGTGATCTGGAGACCATTCCGGTAGGTTCCCTGGGAGTTATCCCCCTTAAGGGTGTCAGGAAACTGGCTGAACAGGTAGATTATTACCTTGTTAAATGGAGGGCAGAACGTGAGAACGAGCACAAGGGGAGTCTCGCATTCTCCGGTTATGAGCGTCCTTCATACCTTCTGGATTGTGACCTTCCAAGATTCGGAACCGGTGAAGGTAAGGGTGTTATCAAGACTTCTGTAAGAGGTGATGACCTTTACATTCTGGTAGATGTTGTTAACTATAGTCTGACATATAAACTTTTTGGCAAAGAAAATCATATGTCTCCTGATGATCATTATCAGGATTTAAAGAGAATTATTGCAGCAGTTGGCGGTAAGGCACGCAGAATCACTGTGATCATGCCATTCCTTTATGAGTCACGTCAGCACAAGAGATCAGGACGTGAATCCCTCGATTGTGCTATCGCGCTTCAGGAACTGACATCTATGGGTGTAGATAACATTATCACATTCGATGCACATGATCCCCGTGTACAGAACGCTATTCCGCTCAATGGTTTCGAAACAGTTCGTACAACTTATCAGTTTATAAAAGCACTCCTGCGCAATGTGAGCGGCCTCAAGATTGATTCGGATCATATGATGGTAATAAGCCCTGATGAGGGAGGCATGGGCCGTGCTATATATCTGGCCAGCGTACTTGGTCTTGATGTAGGCATGTTTTATAAGCGTCGCGACTACACTCAGGTAGTTGATGGACGTAACCCGATACTGTCCCACGAATTCCTGGGATCTTCAGTAGAAGGTAAGACAGTTATCATCATAGACGATATGATCTCTTCCGGGGAAAGCATGCTTGATGTTGCCGCAGAGCTGAAAGAGCGCAAGGCCGCCAGGATCTACGTATTCTCGACCTTTGGACTCTTCACATCAGGACTCGAGAAGTTTGATGAAGCCTATGAAAAGGGCATTATCGACAGAATCCTGACGACCAATCTGATCTATCAGACACCGGAGCTTCTCTCACGCGAATGGTACATTAGTACTGACATGAGCAAGTATATTGCTTATATTATCGACACACTTAATCATGATGCTTCTATCAGTGATCTTCTTAATCCTGTAGAACGTATCAATTCAATCATAACTCGTTACAATAACGGAGAATTAGAAGAATTCGCAACACTGAAAAATTAAATTTTTTCAGTCAAAAATCAAGTTACGAAAAACTTACACCAACTTTTAAAGGACCATCACTGGGGAGTGATGGTCCTTTTATTTGATCTTATTATTTGATTTTATTTACCTGCTTATTATAGATATCACTTTATATGGCGTTCAATAATAATATAATTCTGACTCTTAATTATACAAATAAGTCAGGAAATGATTACCGTTTTCCTCAAATAAGTCTATAGAATCATTCATTCCATTCTTATATACGCTGGCTGTTCCCTTAGCAGGATTAAAGAGGACTATATTCTGGCTGTTAAAGCCTATAAGAAGCATAGCGCTACCATCAGATAATCTTACCATTACAGGGATATCCTGATTAAGGTAATAGAGCATAGCGTTCATGTCACAGCCATCGTATTCAAGGATAGTCGCTCCAGGAAGGCTCTGCGCCAGGATCTCTTCTGCAGTACTGCCCTCTTCGAGCATCTTTCCAACGTCAACATTTATTCCTTCAAACTCAAGCATTGCACGAAGGCAAACTTCTGTAGAGTTATCAGCACTATAGTTTTTGTCCTCTACGTTATAAGTTATGCTCATTATCTGGTTACTTGTAAGAAGATTACCTGAGTACCATACATAATCGTTGGAGTTATCAACTATAACGCCTTTGCAGGTATAAGCCATATTTAAAGCATCTGCGGCATTAACAGTAATGTCTGTAACTCTGTCCTTGTAATAAACAAAGAACATATTGTTTTCATTAACAGAGTTTTCAACTGCTACTTCCCTGCTTCCCTCATACAGAGTCTGAGAAGGAGTCAGCACCTTTAGAGATGCTGCCGTTACAGAAGATTTAAGGCTTATCCTTGCTGTAAGCTTATAAGCATCAGTATTAACATATTCAAGGATATTAGAGCCTTCCTCAACTTCAAGTGTGCTCATGATCTGGTCCTGAGTTGACTCTTCGTAAAAGCCTGTTCCCTCATTCCACTTAACTCTGGACAAGATGATCTGATTATCTTTGATAAGAGTTCCTATAGTGAAGTTACCCTCTGACTTATAGTTCTCTAGAAGTCTTCCCTCTTTGTCCTGTATTCTTATTGAATACATGGCATATACAGGGTTGCCCATCTGGTCATCGTGGATATCTTCTTCCTTCACAACTCCATAAACAAGGTCTTCGTCCATATATCCAAGGAGGATTATATACTCCCCATCATCTGGCTCTATAGTAGTAACTGCCTGGGTTGCAAAGTTCATGATATTTATGGACTTAAGGCCTGCCTTAGTTGACTTATCCTGCCATGCTATCATCTCGCCTGACTCAGGCATCTCATACTCGCAGCCAAGCATATTGCTTATTACTGATTCGTAGGTCCTGCCTTCAAGGTCAACAGCCAGAAGGTCGCTTCCAAGTATCACATAGAACTGACTGCTGTTTCCAAGTGTAGCTATCTTCCTGGCATAAGCCATAATAATGTCTTCGCTCTGATTACTTGGGATAAAGACCTGCTCTTCAACTGTATTGGTTGAAGCATTGTAGGCATAAACTGCAATTCCGACTTTACCTTCGTGAATTCCGCGGTTCATGTATCCCGCAACAGAGAAATAGACGTTACCTGCCTCATCAATGTTAAGAATCTGAATTGAGTTATCCTGATGCAAACATCTTGAATCATTGTTATCTTCATCGTAAAAGCCAAAGATGTAAGCAAGTTTATTATTAGTAACATTGTAGGAAAAAAGCCTGTCCTGACATACAAAGGCAAAGGCAGATCCACCCTCGTTCTCTGTAAACTCAATATTATCAGTATCTGCTATTCCTAAATTTATCTCGTCACCGTCAAACTCATCCTTATCAGGATTAAAAATGCTATTCATTGTACGCTCATAGTTAAGGAGATAAATCCTGTCTTTGGTGTAGCGCACTCTGAAATACTCTTCAACATTGCAGGTGTACTCTTTTTCTCCACCTACTGTCACCTGATACTTAAGAAGAAAACTTCCTGTCTGCTCGTGAAGATCTACTGTCAGAACTTCAGGAGCAGTATGAGATTTGATCTCAAGATCTCCCCAGGTTACCTGATTTAAGCTTGAGTTGATATTAACCTTGGCATAGGTAGTATTATCACCTGATGAATTAGACTCAAGATAGGTCTTTATTTCTTCAGGGGCTTTTTCTTTATCAAAAGTAGTCTCTGAAAAATGCTTAACGAAATCAAGCTTTTCATCAAAGTAGTAGCGCTCCTCATCACCTGTCCAAACAATCCTTGATATGTATCTGACTGTCTGTCCGTCTACATCAGCCATTATTACAAGGGCATATTCCTTATTAACATCTATAAGGTCTTTTATCTGAAAACCGAGTGTTACAGTATCTTTTGCTGCACTTTTTACAGAGTTTTCTATCTGCGTGCTCTCAACAAGACTGCTGCCGTCAAGAGTACGAACTTCGAACTTAAAATTCGTTGCATCCTGACCATAGAGGTTCATTACAGCAGTGATTTCCCTGTCTTTTCCTGTTGGGAAAATAGTTCCATGCACGTACCTTACATCCATTTCAGATGTGTAGCCATAAAGAGTGCACAGGGAATTGTCATTTTCAATTAAGGACAATGTTGGAAGGGTCGCCGAAGACATCTGAGCAGTCATATCACTACTTTGATGATTAGTGAATCGACTTATCAGAATAAGGCTCAAGATGAAAACTATGATTATATATATGATCTTTATTATCGTCTTTTTCATGATGGTTTACCAAATATATTTATCATTTGACTTATTATCCGTCACAATGTAAGCTATTTTTAATAACCTGTAGTTTAGCATATATGGAAAACCGTGAGGTGGAATATGGAAAATCCAATTCTGTACCGTAAGCGGATAATACCAGATGAGTGTATTAAATTAAAGGATGATGTCATTCTCTATCATGATTCAACCATGATCATGACGTCATGGCGTGCTTTTCGCCAAAAAGATTATCTTTCTTACGGATATTCCTGTTATTTCCTGGATCAAGGCTTCAAAATGAGTAAGTTCTACAGAGACGATGGCACCTTCAGCAGGTGGTATTTTGACATCGTGTCCTATCAAAAAGGTCCCGAAGACAATTCAATAATGGTTGTAGATCTTCTCGCAGATGTGGTCATCTATCCTGATGATCGTTTCGAAGTCGTGGATCTTGACGAACTTGCTGAGGCTTATGACAAGAGCCTGTTAACTGCTGGTCAGATGCATGAATGTCTTGAAAGCCTTGACCGTCTTATCAAGATCATCAACGAAGGAAGACTTTCTGAGCTATATCTGCCCTTAGAGATCCAGATATCGAACCTTCGAAATAATGTGCGCAGATAACCTTCCGGAATTACCTTTTCTTATAATAATAAATTTATCTTTTTCTTAGTAGAAAATATGTCCGCCTATCTGTATGCCTTCAAGTCCTGGAATCGGAGTCCTGAAATATACGCAGGTTCCGATATTGGTGACTCCGCTCATGGCTTCATCTGCTGCCCTGTAACAGGAAGCAGTTGCCTTGTCCTGCGCAAGAGCAAGCTCAAGTCTTCCACTAGCAACAGGTGAAAATTGTTTGTTCTGGTATATAACTCCCACAACTGTATCAGGGTACACACTAGACAGTACTCTGTTTATTACGACAGCTCCAACTGCAAGCTGTCCTTCATAAGGCTCACCGCCTGCTTCACAGTAAATAAGATTAGCAAGAAGGTATCTGTCTCCTTCTGCAAATGTCACTTCTGAAATATCTCTCCAGGACGATGCCGCAGCTAGTCTTGAAAGTCTTATTTCTTCTTCAAGTTTCTTCTGAAGCTCTGCTATATCATTGTCCTTGGCAGCGATCTCCGCTTCCTTGGCTTCTGCTTCAGCTTCCGCAGCATCGATCTGATCAGAATAGTTACTTACAGCATTACTTGTAGATGTTACAAGTCCTGATACTCTGTTCTGTTCTTCAATCTGGGCTGCCTGATAGGATTCAAGCTCAGCCTGCTCTGCTTCAAGCAGTGCTTTGGCTTCTTCAATGCTAGCTACCGTATTCTGATATGCAATGAGCTGCTCCCTGTCATATTCAGAAAGGCGCTGTATATACTCACTGTTATTCAGAAAATCTGCAAAGCTTTCTGCTTCAAGAAGTATCTCAATAAGCACAAAATCCTGGGATTCGTATATAAACTGAATACGCTTTTTCATTGCAGCATACTGGTCTGCTTCTGTCTGCATCGCTGCTTCAAGTTGTGCCTGAGTTTCTTCTATTTCTGCTTTTTTGGTATCTATATCAGCTTCGATCTGGGCCAGATTATTACTTACATCTGAGAGCTGGGTATTAAGGTTAGAAAGTTCTGACTTGAGGTCGCTTTGCTCCGACTTAAGGTCATTAACTTCTTCATTTTTTTCATCAAGCTCATTCTGGAGATTTTCACGTTCTTCCTTGGCATCATCCAAGGCCTTTTTAGTCTCAGAAGTAGCATAGGCAGTATAAGGAGTGTTAACTGCAGCAAAGCGTATACAAATCGAAGTCACGACACAAAGTGCCATGACCTGAAATGTTTTTTTCACCCTTCGATGTGCAATTTTCACCCCTCGTCTTCTTGCCATAAAAATCCCGTCTTAAATAGAAATGTGTATATTACGACCTGTGCGCTGATACTGATAATACCTTACACCTGCAGCATTGAACATCTTCTTGGATGCTCTTGTAGATGCTGTATTTTCGTATTTGTCACTGTCATAAATAACAGTTCTGATACCTGCCTGAATGATAGCTTTGGCACATTCATTACAAGGGAAAAGAGAAACATATATCTTTGCACCTTCAAGCGAACCGCCGCGATAATTTAAGATCGCATTAAGCTCTGAATGAGTAACAAATGGATATTTAGTTGCAAGTTCGTCTTCTCCATCTCTTTCCCAAGGAAACTCTTCATCAGAGCAACCTGTTGGAAAGCCGTTATAACCCATGGATAAGATCTTATTGTCCTGGCTTACTATGCATGAACCCACCTGTGTATTGGGATCCTTGGATCTCATACCGGCAAGCTTTGCTACTCCCATAAAGTACTCATCCCAGGTAATATAGTCTTCTCTTTTCATATTAGTCCTCCGAACAAATTATTTTGTTCCGAATATTCTGTCACCTGCATCACCAAGTCCTGGTACGATGTAGCCATGCTCGTTGAGCTTTTCATCAACAGTTCCGATGAAGATATCAATATCAGGATGAGCTTCCTGAACTGTCTTGATTCCTTCAGGAGCTGCGATAATGCACATGAAGTGGATATGCTTGCAGCCTTTTTCCTTGAGCATCTGGATAGCTGCAGCTGATGAACCGCCTGTAGCAAGCATAGGATCTACTACGAAGATCTCTCTGTCTGCAACATCAGCAGGAAGTTTGCAATAATATTCAACAGGCTTAAGTGTTTCAGGGTCGCGGTAAAGACCGATATGACCAACCTTTGCTGCAGGTATAAGCTCGAGCATACCATCAACCATTCCAAGACCTGCACGAAGAATCGGAACTACGCAGAGCTTTCTTCCCTTAAGTTCCTGTACTACTGTTGTAGTAATGGGTGTCTCTATCTCAACATCCTGAAGCTCAAGATCTCTTGTTGCTTCATAGCAGATAAGCTCTGCTATCTCACTGATGATCCTTCTGAATTCGTTAGTTCCTGTTGTCTTTCTTCTGATAAGACCGATCTTGTGTTTGATAAGTGGGTGATCCATTACTACTATTTTAGACATTTGTTATTCTCCTCTTTAATTAACTATTGATTATCAATTTATAATAAACAGCCAGGTTGCCTGTTTATTATATAAATGCATTTTATGATGCAGCTGCCAAAAAAGTCTTTTGACAACAAATGACATCGTGACTTTTTCGATGATCATTCATTATCCATCATCTTTTTGATTCTGCGGCTGTGCTTTTCAAGACCAGAAAACTCTGTATCAAGGAATGTATCAACGATCTCGCATCCAAGTACAGGCCCTACGAATCCGCCTCCCATGGCAAGAACGTTGGCATCATTATGTTCTCTTGTAAGTCTT
>CAMVNV010000040.1 GCA_947168935.1 uncultured Butyrivibrio sp.
GTTTCAGGGTCAAGCAGTCTTATAAATATATAGTTCCATATAAGGCTTATAAGTAAAACGCCCAAAACTTTTACGCCAAAAAAGGCAAAAAATACAAATGACAAAATAACGCAGTAAAGCTCGACTGCGTCCCTGGCGCAGGCGGGCTTTTCGTGCGTAAGTTTTAAAACTGTATAAAAACCGGCCACAAAGAGCGGCAAAAATGCAAATACAAATGCATATGAATTAAATAGCATCAGATGACACCCTTAAAATAATCTATAGTCTTTTTAAGTCCGTCGCGAAGAGCGACTGTTGGCTCCCAGTTAAGTTCTTTTTTGGCAAGTGTTATGTCAGGTTTACGCTGCGTAGGATCATCAACCGGAAGGTCTTCATATATGATCTTTGAGCTTGTACCTGTAAGCTCAACAACCATCTCAGCCAGCTGCTTGATTGTAAATTCCCCAGGATTACCGATATTAACAGGTCCTGTGAATCCTTCGCGGCTGTTCATGAGTCTTATCATGCCTTCAATAAGATCATCTACATAGCAAAAGCTTCTTGTCTGGCTTCCATCGCCGTATATCGTGATATCCTGTCCGCGAAGAGCCTGAACTATGAAATTGGATACAACTCTTCCGTCGCCTATATCCATGCGAGGGCCATAAGTATTGAATATACGCATGACCTTAATGTCAACGCCGTGCTGCCTGTGATAATCAAAGAAAAGTGTCTCAGCAACGCGCTTACCTTCGTCATAACATGAACGAGGTCCTATTGTATTAACACGGCCTCTGTAACTTTCAGGCTGTGGATTGCACTCAGGATCGCCATAAACTTCAGATGTTGATGACTGGAGAATCCTTGCTCCTGTCCTTTTTGCAAGTCCCAGTGCATTGAAGGCTCCATATATTGATGTCTTGGTAGTATAAATAGGATCTCTTTGATACTGAACAGGACTCGCAGGACATGCAAGGTTATATATCTGGTCACACTCAACGTAGATAGGCTGTGTAACATCATGCCTTATAAACTCAAAATAGGGATTATCAAGTAGGTGTCTGATATTGTCTTTATGGCCTGTAAAAAGATTATCCACACATACTACATCATTGCCTGATTCTATCAGTCTGTCGCAAAGATGTGATCCAAGAAATCCTGCGCCTCCAGTTACGAGTACTCTGTTCTTACGCATATATACCCCTTTTCTCTATGTTATCTGTTTGAAATTACCATTTTTTTATTATCATAGCTCAATCCATTTAACATACTTTGTGACAGTAGAACTAGTACTATTCCTGTTTTATAGAATATCTCGAAAACAAGGTTTCATAGTCATATCCTGTCACTACAGCTTTCAGGTGCTCCATGTCTTTTTCAATATCACCTTCAAATATCTCTTCAGTGCCGTCATAGAAACACTGCACCATCCATGAATTGAACTCAGGCTTATAGTGGATCTCGTCTGCATAGTTGTTGATATCAGTAATGATCTCTTCGTTATCCATGAAGTCAAAGAGTCTTACGTTGTCATACGAAAGAAGTGTATTAGCTATATACTCTGTCTGATACAGGGTTGCATCAAGGTGGTTTTCCTGCATTACATCGTACCAGTACAAAACGCTGTATGGGGCAAAAAAGATATAGAATGTTGTCTCTTCATGCTCTCTTATAAATGGCAGGATATTCTTTTCAAGATTTATAGCTGTTGAATCAATGTATGCATCTTTGGAAGTAACTTCTTCTACCTTTTCAGCAGGAACATAATTGGGCATAACCCACTGCTCGTTGTAATACTCAGGAGTCCACCAGCTATAGTACACTGTTGAAAGGTCTGTACCCTGGCGCTGTATTATTGGTTTTAATATATACTGAAACAATACATCTTTATTAAAAAGGTAATTAATATCATTTATAACATTATCATCATAAAGATATTCCGGAAGATCATACTTGGTAGCGTTTATATCTGCCGTCATGACATTTGGATCAATTACCATAAAGATGGCCTTAACGTCTCCATTTTGCCTTGAATATGAATCTTCATCATATATAAATGACAAAATATTAAAGTCGTCTTTTGGAAGTGCTCCGCTATAGCTAAGCTTTATGGTATTTAGCCCAAGCTCATTTGCAAAATCATTAGTATTAAAATTAACTGTCATGGATGATCCGACTATAGCGCTGTCATAGATCATATTCTTCGCCATGCCGGGATTTTGGGACAACTGGTTATCCACTATGTATGGAAAGCCTTCAATAGGCCTATGATAGTGGAAAAAGGGATCAATCGTAACCACAAGAAGCGCAATAACAAGAAGCAAAGCTATCGCAGTTGTAAAAAAGGCTATAAGCACTTTTCGCCTTGCCTTATTATCTGCAGCTCCCTGTCCTGATCTTTGGGCGGAATCTAACGCTTTATTTTCTCCAGAATCCTTCAGATCTGATCTGTTTATGTCTTCTCTATGCATACGCAAACCTTCTAAACCGAGCCTTATCCCTTTCTGTACTTCCAGATACAATAAATGGCTCTTACTCCATCCTTAAAGCCGATCTTCTTACCTTCTTCGTTGGTTCTTGGATCATAAGAAATAGCTACTTCTTTGATCTTTATGCCTCTTGCAGAGAGCTTTTCTGTGATCTCAGGCTCAAAGCCAAATCTCTTTTCCTCAATATCAACTCTCTGGATGATCTCGCGCTTGAAGCACTTATAGCAGGTCTCCATATCGGTAAGCTTTTGATGTGTGAAAATATTGGAAAGAGCTGTGAGGAACTTATTGGCCATCTGGTTGGCTCTATAGCCCTTGGATACTCCTGCAAGGAATCTTGAGCCGTAGCATACATCTGTATCGCCATTCAAGATTGGCTGAAGTACCTTGATATATTCCTGAGGATCATACTCCTGGTCAGCGTCCTGGATGATCACATAATCACCTGTTGCATGAGCAAAGCCTGTTTTCAAAGCTCCGCCCTTACCCTGATTGACTTCGTGGTAGATAACCTTGCTTACAAGAGGCTTTACACTATCTTCAAGTATCTGTCTTGTGCCATCTGTACTCATGTCATCTACTACTATGATCTCCATATTTTCAATTGGAGCCTTACGGACTCTGTCTACGATCTTAATGATATTATCTTTCTCGTTGTAGCATGGGATTACAACTGAAAGTACATAGTTCTGGGACATTATGTTAAAATCCTCCGGATAAATACTTTTTGTTTTCTAATTATTGTTTTATATTTCCAAATATGTTTTAATCCTTGATCTGTTCGTTGATCCTGTGGATCTCTGGAGCTTCATACTTGTCCATGAAGTCATCACCAAGGAATATCTTCTCATCAACGAATTTGATGGAATCAACTACTGTATAAACTGATACGAGTCTGTCAAATTTAAGGCCTTCGATGAAGTTGAGCATCTCCATGGGAAAGTTCCCTGAAAGTATGATAAGGTCCTTGAATATCTCATTATAATTAAGATAGTCTCTGGGATGCTGCTTGATCATAACGATTGCATCCCGTCCGTCAACCTTGCTGTATTCATTAACAAGGTCTGTAAATATCTGCCGTCTTACAGGTAGCTCGCACAAGGGTTCAGACAGGATCAGTACTCTAGGTTTATCCTTGCCCTCATCAAGCTGAGCCTTAAGCTCATCCATATTTTCAATAAAGAGTTTTAGCATCAGCTCTTTATCAGCCTTTTGAAGTTCATCTGTAAGAGCCTGCCTTGGGCACTCGATATATTTTTTACAAGGATAATCAAGGATAGAGATATCATTAACTTCCATATCAAGGCAGTACTTACCATATCCGTTCTGGATAAAGATAAGGCCGATGGCGCTCATAAAGGCCTTAAACTTAAAGTGTCCGTTATTGTCATACCTTGCGGTATCGCCGTACTTGATGCAGTTAAGGCCGTCCTCTAAAGCGTGATAATATATGTGCTTATAATTCAGATAATATCCAATAGGGTCTGAATCGCAGAAGACATATATATCCTTGTATTTTTTAAAGTCTACAGGAATGTACTTTTCCTGAAGCTTACCAAACTTATTGCAAAACCTGATCCTGTTAAACATGTTCTTAACAAGACTTCCGGTATTGGTCCTTAAGGGAGCAAGCTCTGGAAAAAAAGTATCAACCTTTTCATCATACTCAATGACTTCCTCAAAAAGGCCGCACTCTCTGGCTCTTTGGACCATAGTTCCAAATTTATTGGACATCTTGGAAAGGACAAGGGTTGCACGCCCTGCGCTTTCACTTCCTTTAGATGCCGCGCTTCCGGAAATTCCAATTTTATGTAAAATATGAAATTCCTTAAGGCATGCCACATACACATGGTAAAAGGTGTGGCATAAGTAAATTCTTTCTTTCATCATTAACCCCATGTTTAGAGCATGATTATAACGCTACTATAGCTTTGTTCTGCGCTTTAATCCATTTACTCTACAAGTTCACGTATTACTTCTTCAAAGCATTCTGCAGTCTGGACCATATCAAAGCGGTCATATCTTTGATCTATCCAAAAGCAAAGGATATGATCTGCTATCTCTTTAGATACAGGATTTGCCTTTGCTGCCTCATCGCTAACAGGCCAAAGGACAGGTGCATAGATTCCCTTTGCTGCAAGAAGCCTTTCAAATTCATCCCTGTCTATGCCGCTGCCATCCTTAAGGTCTTTGGACAACCTATCTGTATCCATAAGGATAGGAAGCATGAATGCCGGCATCTGCGGGATCTTCTTTGGAAAAAGAGTAAAATAAACATTATTATGTACAGATTTTTCCAAAAGCTCATATAGTGTATCATAATTATTGTTTCTTGTAGATACTATATTCTTAACAGGAATGCTTTTCAGGTATTCTCTGCTCTCTTTAGAGATTCCATATATATCAAGGCCGTCTGTAAGGCTGTCTTCAGCTTCTCCCAACAGGCTTCTAAAGCCCTTCTTAAGCTCCTGATCTCCGTTTTGAAGATAGAGTGTTTTCATTCTTAAAGCCTTAGACCTTAACTTGGCAAAAGAATTTTCGCCTTCTACAAAAGTAGCCTTAAAACCTGAACCTGCCAGATTCTTGATAGCAACAGCTCCGTCAGGAACTCCCATCCACTTACGGATACTTCCTATGATGTAATCAGCACTTTCTCTATCAAAGTATGAAGGCGCCATTACTCCCTGAGTTACATCCTCTATTACAATGATCTCTTTATCTATGCTTTTGATAAAAGAATCAAGGGCGCTGATATCAGTAATACCGTAGTAGACTGCTGTAAGGACTATTATCTTAGTGTCTGCATCATTTTCTTTGATCTCGTTGTAAATAGCCTTGATACTGTCCGTATCTATGGACAAGTCTTTATTAACTGAATAAAAGCGAACCGGGATACCATGAACTTCAAATGGCATGTACATGGAATCGCAGCAAAGTGCAGGAAGAAGGGCTACATACTTGGGCGCATCTTTTGAAGCGCTTTTGGAAGTATCTTCCATACTCTTTATATCTTCGCACACATAGCCTATAGCATCGCGGCCGCAGCGAAGAAAGAGTACATCACCAAAGCCTTCAAACATTGCCGTAAGGTCCTGCCTTACATCCAGATCTTTATCTATATAGTTAAACTCACTACCAATTTCGTACATTTATGATCCTCATATTTCGAGCGTTTTACTCAAACATTGAAAGAAGCTTATTTTATCGCAGAAGCATTATTCTGCATCAATAACCAATTTGATCTTAGAAAGCGCTTCTTCGCAGTTTTTCTCAGCTTCATCAGCATCTGATCCTGTTGCAATTACATGGCCTACTCTGTCGGAACTTGAATGAAGGGGAGGAACAATATCTCCTTCTTTTTTATAAAGGACAACTTCCTCAACTCCAGGCATAGCCTTAGCTTCTTCTACGCCTTCAATACCTTTGATCTTACCTTCTTTTGCAGGAATAAATCTTATAGCTGAACCCTTTGAAAAAACTCTTTGCCATGAGGGTTCGTTTAAAAGAACTGCATCAAGCTCGCACTCATTTAAGTTAACTCCGCTTGATAAAGGAACAAGGCGGGATGTGATAAAATCTCCTCCAAGTCTTGCTGCTATCTCAACAAGCTTAGCACCTGTCTTTGTAACCTTGATCTCAGTGTGAGATGGGCCATCTACAATGCCTACTGCTTCTATTGCTGCAAGGGCAACATTTTTAATATCTTCCTGCTGATCTTCTGAAAGCCTGCTTGGCTCTGTGTGTCCTGTTTCTACAAAGTAAGGAACGTGTGTTACCTTCTTATCTGTAATTGTAATGATATGAGTTACGCCGCCGCATGTAACTGACTCAACGCTTACTTCAGGTCCGTCCATGAACTCTTCTGCAAGAACTCTTCCGCCTCTTGAATACTCATGGGTAAAATCCCACAGATCTTTAAGATTATTACGATCGCTATCAGAAAGATCTTTGTTAACTCCGCCATCCTTACAGCAATCAAAAACCGCTGTATCTACAAGCTTTACGCCTCTACTTGCCGCATTATCAGCTGGTTTAAGCACAAACACAGGTTTAAGCGAATCCGGAAGATTTCTGACAAGTTTTTCAAAATCTTCAAAGCTTTCCAAGATATAAAAATCAGGAATGGGAACATTTTTTTCCTTCATTCTAAGACGCATCTGGGACTTATCAGTAGCGCAGATGGCATCTTCATAAGCTATTCCGCCTTTTCTTCCAAGCTTTTCATTAACCCATGCAACAGTCCTTACAGGCATGTCGCTTGTGGATGTCATGATATAGTCAGGCTTATATTCTTTAGCTGCCTCTAGCACAGCTTCCTTGTCTATTGTGCTTACAAGAAGGAATTTATCAGCTACGTCTTTTGCCACGCACTCCGGATCATAATCAAGGACGTAGACATAAAGTCCGCGATTTTTAGCTTTTTGTATTGTTGGCATCTGAAGCATGCTTCCGCCAAGGATAAAAATTGATTTAGTCATAACACTCCCATTATCGCATCTGCGATCCTCTCAGCGCCCTTTCCATCTATCATGTCATGCATCTTTATACCAAGAGCTTTTCTATCTGAAAGGGTGAGCCTGTTAAGGTCATCTATCTTATTTAACAGGCTTTGAAGAAACTGATCTTCGCCGTCCCTAAAATCTCCCGCATATGCGATGAGTTTTAGGCTGTCAAAAAAGTGGGCATCTGCCATCTGATTGTCTGTAAAGGTATAGGATATTGACGGCACCTTGCAGGCACTAAGTTCGTAAAGAGTCGTACCAGCAGGGGTTATACCTATGTCGCAGGATCTCATGATGCTTGCAACGTCGCTGACGTTTTGATGGATCTCAACAAAAGACTCTTCGATAAGCCCCTTAAGATAGTCCGTAACCTGAAATGATCTTCCTGCAAGAAGAACTATCCTGGCATTTGAATATCTGCCAGAGTCTTTTATACTTCTTATTATCTTTTCACATATACCAAAAGTATCCATGCCTCCGGATGTTATGAATATCCTGAAGTCATCGCCCTCGTGGTCAACATCTTTATACGTAGAAAACTGAGGCCTAAGGGGTACATAATCTGTTCCAAGATAAAGCTTAGTACCGTCTGCCTCATATTCTTTCTTGTAATCATATTCAGTATAGCTTGGGCTGTAGTTTATAAGCTTGTCTACGACGTAGTGGAACTTATGAAGGTCATCAATGTAAATGATCTTTGCACCGAGACCTCGAAGTGCCTTCATATACTCTGGAACTACGTAGTAGGTATCAAGCAGGATTGCATCGCATCCTTCCATTGCACCAAGAAGTGGTATCTCAGTTTTAAGATCGTCCCATCTGCTTCCAAGTACTTTATGATCAAATCCCCTTTGTGTGGCAAAAGAGGCTACTTCATCATCTGCGCTATAAAAGGTTATGCTCGCGCCTTTTTTTATAAGTTCATCTGCAATTGTGGCACACCTCATGAAATGGCCTGTAGCCACTGTTTCATTGATGTCTGCTCTTATACCGATCTTCATAATCTCATCCTCTAATCAAGTGCTTTTGCGATCAGCAAGGCTCTACATCCTGACAGACCAAAGCTTTACTCAATAAGGTCAAATGCCATTGGTGTTCCGCGCTTTATGTCAGCCTTAGCGTGTTTTCCCAGAATCTCATCGAAATACTTTGGAGCAAGTCCTGCATTTGGACGTATGCTTCTGACATTTTTAGCTGTGATCTCTTCTCCAGCCTTAATATCCTCAACTACAAAAAGAGATCTTCTGTCGCCATATTCGCCGGATGAAATCTCATTTTCTGTCGGGCCGTAGTGAACCTGCCCCATAGCTGTAGTTACAGCTCTGACATTATCGACCATGCTCTTATATTCATCAGGTTCCATGGAAAAAGCACTGTCGGCTGTCTTATACTCTCTTGATGTGCAAAAGTGCTTTTCAATAACCCTTGCTCCAAGTGCCGCAGCACCAACTGCTGCCGCATATCCCATGGAGTGATCTGAAAGGCCTACAGGAACGCCAAATTTTGATATCATATCAGGTATTGTCTTAAGGTTAAGATCTGATGATACTGTCGGGTATACATTGCAGCACTTAAGGATTGCTACCTGATCATTACCCTGACTGTGAATAGCATCAAGGGCTTCTCTTATCTCTTCTTCGCTTGCCATTCCAACTGACATGATGATTGGCTTATGCTTTGAAGCTATGTATCTTACAAGTGGTATATCCACTGCTTCAAAAGAAGCTATCTTGTAAGCTTCAATTCCGATGTTTTCAAGATAATCCACTGCTGTTGGATCAAATGGTGATGAGAGGAAATCTACTCCGCACTCTTCACATTTTTTCTTAATAGGCTCCATCCACTCCCAGGGAGTATAGGCTTCCTTGTAAAGGTCATGAAGAACATAGCCGTCCCAAAGACCGCCATGGATCTGGAATGCAGGAGCATCGCTGTCAATTGTGATGGTATCTGCTGTGTAGGTCTGAACCTTAACACAGTCTGCTCCAGCCTTGGCTGCAGCTTCTACAATCTCAAAAGCCTTCTCTAATGAGCCGCCGTGGTTAGCGCTCATCTCGGCTATCATATATACTTTTCCACTGTTTATATAGTCCCAAAGCTTCATTAATTCCTCCATTCAGGGCTGTTGAAGATCATATTAAATCTTAGATCTTACCTTGCTCTTTAAGAAAACGGTATTTAAGCTCTGCCAGTATCCAGTCGCTTTCGTTATCTATATCCTGAGATTCAACTGCATCAATAATATATGGCACAGAATTATCCATTGTTGTATCCTTGAAGACCTTGAAGTCTTCAACATTGAAGATATAGAACTGACCACACTCGTGGTATAACTTCTGAAGGTCCTGACTTCTTGTCTGGGCATATTCAGGATGGAGCATCTTAACGTATCCATCTTCGTTTATAAAAAGACCTCTCTGGGGAGGATATGAAAATTCTGACATAGGTACGATTGACTGGGCACCTGATGACTTCAAAAGATCCATAGCATCCTTAAGTTTTTTTGCTGTAACAAAAGGTGCTGTAGGATAGATGCAGCATGCTACGTCAAACTTCTTGCCAAGTTTTTCATAGTTATCAAATACTTCAAGAAGAACATCAGCAGTTGTAGCTGTATCTGTTGAAGTAGCATCAGAGCGCATGAATGGTACACTTGCTCCTGCTGCCTTTGCAATATCAGCTATCTCCTTATCATCTGTTGATACCATGACTTCATCAAAAAGGCCGCTTTCAAGTGCTGCCTCTATTGAATAATTTATAATTGGCTTTCCGCAGAAATCCTTTATGTTTTTGCGCGGGATCCTTTTGCTTCCTCCACGCGCTGTAATTATCGCAATTGCGCTCATATCAAACCTCTCATATGATTCTTATGTAGATGTATTTCTATGTTAGGTTACAGGATGTAACCTAAACATGTTTAGAAATACATGGATGTATTTCTATGTTATGCCTGGGATATTATAACATGCCTTCTGATTTAATTGTTAGAACCCCCTGTGATCTCATAGGTAGTCCAGTTTTCCTCATGTCCCACCTCTTTATATCCATCAAGCTTATCGCTTGAATCAACGATCATCTGGAGCATCTTTTGCTGATTATCATCATCTGCCGCGTACACTATAAGCTTATCTGAAGACAGTATCGCTTCATCATCTATGGCAGTGTCATTTTCCTCGCTGACAAAATAGATCTTTGGATATTCCAATAGTTCGTTGGTTATCCACCAGACTTTATCAGGGGTTGCGCTGTTATATAAGACAAGCGCCAGTACATCGCGGTTATCCCTTGCATATTCTACCTTTTCACCCTCTTCTTCGTATAAAAAGAGTATCCTGCTACCTGTAAGGTCACAGGTTACAGCCCATACTATCATAAAGCCGCAGAATACGAAGAGAAGCGCCTTTCCTATAGTCTCAAGATTTTCTTTTAACTTAAGAGGAAGGAACTTTCTTGTTTCTAGCTTTAAGGATACCTCGTATAAAACAAGTTCCAGGGCTGTGATAATGATAAGTATATAAAGCCAGTACACAGGCATCTCGTATCTGTTTGAGGTATCTCCAAGAAGAAGACCAGTTTTAGCAACTACTACGAAGTAGGCTGCACCTGTAATGACCAGCATCATGTATTCAGAGCTTACTCTTATGCGAAGAAGGATGAAGCATACCAGTAGCACGATCGCCATTACAAGGAAGACTCCAGCAAATACGCCGTCATTCATAAGGCCCATGAAAAAGAGTATCCTTGATGGGAAATTAGCCAGAGTAGAAAACTCGCTTATTGCTTCTGTTCCTCTGTATCCTGCAAATATGTGGGCTGCTGCCGAAGGGTAAGTTGCTATTGCAAGAAGGAGCGCCACCGCGCAGCTGATCACGTACACTGATCCTGCATATATTTTCTTGGATATCTTAACCTTATTTCCTGATCCTCTGAATAGGAGCCATGCAACGTAGCAAAAGCCGATAAATACAAAGAATATCAGGTAGTAATAGTGAGTCAGAAATCCAAGGTAAGAACAGATCATCACTGGGAAAATATACCTTAGCCAGAACATAAACATGGATTTATGACCTGACAAAAGGATGGTGTTCTGAACTCCCCTTGTTGCCTGAAGAAGCCTTATGTGAAGAAGGGCGCAGCCTATGATAAAGGCTGTCATCCACATATACATTCTAGTAAACATCACAAAGGATATGGTCATGGGGTTAAAGCCCCATATAGCAAGGACCAGGAGCCTTGTCACATCCGTTACTCTCAAAAGGTCCATTAGCTTTAGAAGTAAAAACCATGCGATCACAAAAGCGATCATGTTGACCACGATTCCAAGCCATTTGGAAAAGAGTCTTGGAAGTATGGAACAAGCTGTGTGAAGAATGTCATAGTAAAGAGGCGGATGTACGTCCCAGGACTGGACTGTTGAAACCAGGGAATAGTTAAAGCCCTGGCCGGGAATAACAACAAATTCATCCTTGATCGTATGTGTATCCTGCCACTGCCTGTCTGTCACAAAAAGACCTGCTGTTCTGTTTGAAGAATAGTAGGAGTAGTACTCGTCTTCGTGGAATCCCTGTTTTTTGGCACCTACGAGGATGCACATGATAAGCTGCAAAACAAGTATTATATATCCAATTGTTTTTAGCCTGTCTTTAGAACTTTTCTCGTTCATTAATATACCTTTCCGTTTTAGCGCTATATGAATCACATTGTCGCTAAAAGATTATGTATTACGCTGTTATAAACCTCTTAATTTAGCATGAATAGTTCTTACCGCACGCGGATTTCCTGTAAAGAGGTATAGATATAGTCTCTGGCGTCTGGACAGATATGGGTTGGCCTTTATCTCTTTCTTATGCTCTTTTACAAACCTGCACACGTCCTGATAGAAGGTGTTGTCCTTGGTCATCTTGGAGATCGGGATGTGGAGGAGATAGTCCAGTCTTTGAACCAGAGAAAATCTCATAGTGTACTCAGCCAGATCCGGGTATTTTTCTTTAGCAAAGGCTGTAACTTCATCAGAGTTCACAACTATATCTGTAAATACTCTGGGAAAATAGTCTTTGTCTGTAGCTTTTTTTCTTGTATTAGAACCGGTTCTGTAAAATACGTGGTAGCCTGTATCAGTTGTTACAACTACTTCTCCGGCGTCAGGAAGCATGTGATAAAGAAGCCAGAAATCTTCATTTAAAACGCCTTCAGGGAATAATCTTCTGACCTTTTTATCATCTTCAGCTTCGTCTATATCAAACAATTTTCTTGATGTAAGCTTAGTACAAAAAGACGCATCGCCTTTATGCATAAGAAGTTCTTTTAAAAATCCCTTATCTGTATATATAGTCTCCCACTGGGGAATCTCTACGACATTTGGAAGCTTTGATCCGTCTTCTGCGATCTCATCTCTTCCTGTCTGAGCCATAAGGGCATTATTTCTTATAAGAGCATCTACAAGCTTTTCGTACATATCAGGCTCAACATAGTCGTCGCTGTCAACAAAGCCTATGAAGTCGCCTGTTGCCTTTGAAAGGGCATAGTTTCTTGCTTTGGATGATCCGCCATTTTCTTCATGAAGAGCTGTTACGTTATCATATTTAGCCGCAAGCTCGTCTATGACCTTGCCGGTATTATCCGTAGAGCCGTCATCAACTACAAGGATCTGTGTAAGGTCTTTTGGATAAGTCTGGTTTACCACCGACTCAACGCACCTTGTTATGAGATTTTCAATATTGTATGCCGGTATGATAACCGTAATCCTGGGCTTATCCATATATCCCTCTCGTTATTGTTTTACAGCTTCTGCGCTAACTTTTTTACCAGGCGCGTCACTTCTTTTTATCTGTTTATAAAGATCGTAACCTATAGCCAGCAACACTCCCAAAAGAAGGAACGCAAACACCACAAGGTTAGCCGTTGTAAGTGAGGACGATGCTCCCCACAAGAATCTTGTATAGGTCACAAGGGTTATAGCCTGAAGCATTATAGCTGTGCACAGGCGCTTAAATCCAAACATTCCGTATATAAAGGCAAATACTTCTGCAACATAGCCGTACCTTTCGTGCATGCACGGGAGGCAGTATACTACAAGCTGGCTTACAAATACAACCAGGGTCAGATAAAAGAGCCTTCCGTCCTTGAATTTACGGTTGTAGAGATAAAATGCCAGTACTCCAAGGAGCATGATAGTCACGAATTCTCCGCAGGAGATTATCATCTGCCTGAGTGACTTATTTATATCCGAATAGATGATAGTGTAAATATTCGGATAGTTCATGGTAAGCCTTGAAAACATGGATACCTGATTGCCATATATTCCAAGAAGAGATCCAAAGGTTCTTCCTACAGGTTCAAGCACCAGCGTTTCTCCAGTTGCTGTAAAATCTGATACCCATGAAACATTGCCTGTATCTGTTAACGCTGCAAGTTCAACTGTAACCTTCTCAGGGACAAATGCTCCTGCAATTGCAGCAGGAATAATTACAAGTACGTACATAGCCGGCACCAAAAGCGCGTAGCGGATCTTAGTCTTATTACGAAGCCATGCGATTATAAGTACCGGGGCAAAAAACAGAGCCTGCTGCTTCCAGCAAAAAGCTATAGCAAAATAAAGCCAGGTTCTTAAGTCTCTTTTTTTAATTAAAGATAAAAAGCTTAGAAGAAGAAATGATGTATATATTGCATCATTTTGCGCCCATGCCGCCGAGTTAAGGAGCATAGTAGGAATCACGAGCATAACGCCCATAGCCATGACCGACTTATGAGTATCCCTTGTCATCTCATACATGATCCTGAACACGGTAACAGCTGCAACTATATCAAAGATGCAGTCTGACATTTTCACAAGGAACATGTCATTGCCGCCACCATTATTAAAGAGGTTCAGGAAGATAAGCAAATACTGATACAGACAGTTGTAGTCAAAGGTTGAAAGGTGGTCTGCACCAGATGGCTCAACACCTGTATAGGGAAGGCCAGCAGCGTGGCAGTTTCTAATCTCGATCATCCAGTCAGCAAATGCCTTCTCGTAGTCACCTGACATCATCTCGAATACGGCAAATCTTGCCATAAGTCCCATCATGATAAGTGACACACCAAAGAAGATGTCGATAAACTCCATGGTTATCCCGAATATATTTATTTTTTCATGTAAAAATCTGTCTATAGGCCTCATAAGTTACCTCTCAAGTGCATGATATATTTCAAGGAGTCTTGCATAGTTGATGTCTGCATCGTGAGTCATACGGGCATGTACACGGGCATTTTCGCTGTAAACATCTGTTATGACCTTCTCTTCCCATATCTGAAGGATTGCTTCCGTAAGTCCCTTAACATCCCCCGGCTCAAACAGGATCCCATCCCGTCCGTCGTCAAGCATACTTGGGATTCCACCTGTTCTTGAAGCTACGGTAGGAACTCCAAGGAGCATTGCTTCGCCAACGCTGTTAGGGGAATTTTCAATAATGGACGGGCATACAAACACGCTTGCCTTAAGGTACTGCTCTTTCATCTGAGAAGCTGAAAGCTTACCAAGGATAGTAACGTGATTCTTAAGACGTCCTTTAGCTATAAGGATCTTAAGATATTTACCATAGGCTGATATTCTCATAAAAAAAGGATATCTGCTGCCCTTTATCTGAACTCCGTTTTCATTTGGTACAGTTACTGTTTTTCTGTCGATACCGCCTATAATGCTGTTTCCTGCAACATAGACATGGGTATCAGGATATTTTTCTATCAAGGCTGGAAGAGCCTGAAGCACAAAATGGAAGCCCTTTAAAGGATAGTCTCCCTGCGACAGGAATATGGAATGCGGCACAGCTTCTGCTTCCTTCCACTCTCCCTCGTAGAAATCCTCTCTCATGGTCTCGTTCATGGAGTGATACTTGGCGTCAGGATTTATAGAAAGGACTGCTTCTCTGTCAAAAGAGGTCCTGCCTGTAATATGACCTGAAAGCTTGATCATATCTATTTCATTCTCACCGCGAAGTCTGAACTTAGCCTGCTGTTCTATAAGAGAATCGTTTTTGAGTCGGTCCCTTAATGTGGCATCTTTCCTCACATTTTCAGGAAGATCCGCCATATATTCTTTTGCTATAGCAGTGCAAAGGCCCTGGATTCCAAGAAGAGTTCTTTCCGGCTTACCAAAGGCTTTGATCATTGCAAGTGAATGAGGAAACTCTGTTCCAAAGATGTGGACTATATCAGGATCATAGTCTGATAATATCTCCTTAAACCTTGTCTCAAGCTCAGGCTTATAAATTTCAGGAGTATTAAGGTCTTCATGGAAAGCATAGAATACTACGCCATCCACTTCTTTTTTATCCCACTTATCATGCTCTGGAACAGGGAAGCATACAGCAAGATCTATATCGCATTTGCCGTTTCTGCGCTGCGCTGATATCTTGTCAAAAGAGCCTGACAGCCAGCCTTCACGATTTGTATATTCAATTCCTTCATGCCTGGCAAATGCCGGAAGCATTATATTGCAAAGCCATAAAACTTTCATATGGTCACCTGTTTTTCCTTTTATATAATGCGCTTTTAATGCTATTATAGAACTTCGCTGTAGCGGGATTATGAGCTATCCATGTTCGAAGCGGAGCTAAAGTTAATATCATTATGAGATCATACTTTAGCACTTTCCCTTTAGGCATGTATCTCGAAATAATCTGCTTACGTTCCCTTTCTGACACGGTTTTTGCGTTGCCGCTTTCAGAATATCCACCGCCTTCATAGTCAGCTACAGTGACAGGGATATAGTGGGTCTTTGCTTTATCAATATATACGCATCTTAAAAAGTGCTCATAGTCAGCTCTAATGTGCCAGGTTGTATCAAAGTGCTCTGCCAGCATGAGCTTCATGTCATAGAAGCAGGCCTGATGGCAGGGAACATTTCTATAGCATGCAAAGTCGTCCATCTTGGGATTGGATGCAACAACCTGCCCTGTAAGCCTCTCATAAATATCACCGTAGAAGATGTGCTTACTATCCTTATCAGGAGCGCTTTCCACGATTCCGTCATGGATCTTTTGAAGTGTGTCCTTGTCCTTAAGATAGTCACCGCAGTTAAGGAAGTACACGTAAGAATCTGTATCATCAAGAGGAACTATGTTAAGAGCGCAGTTCATGGCATCATAGATGCCTGTATCCTTCTCTGATACAAGCACGAACTTTCCGTCAGCTGATAATCCGCTTTCCTTATCGATAAGGAGTTCTTCCCTGAGCTTATCAATTGATCCGTCTGTAGAAAGGCCGTCCTTAATATAAACCTTCCACGAATCAAATGTCTGCTCTTTTATGCTTTCTATTGTTTTTAAAAGACTATCGCCAGCATTAAAGCTAACGACTATTATTCTAAAAAAAGTATCCATAATATCCTCTGATTTACGCCTGCCAGAAACTCACTCATTCGTAATAGGCCTAATTCAAAATACTGATTCATTCATGAAAAATCTGATCCATAATCTGACTTATTCATGATCAGCCTAATCCAAAATCTGGTACTCAAGCGGCACCATATCATTAAGTAAAAAGGTATCGTATGGCAGGATCCTTACACCATCTGCCGGAGCCTGTTTCCACATGAATATCAAAAAATATAAAAGGCATGCGATCAAAACTGCCAGCTTAAATATCTTCTTTTTGGTCTCATCCTCAATGCGCTCCAGGATCGCAGGCACAAGAAGGATCTGGGTTACTGTCAGGTAATAACCTATTCTTGAAATAACAGGAATGAAGCTGCAGAACACATACAAAAGAAGTGCCAGAGTATTGCACTTAACGTATATAACATTCATCCTGTCATCCCTTAACTTATCTCTGTACATAAAGGCAAAGGCAAGAACAGCAACGCATCTTGCTATAGATATAAGGCTTGTTCCGCCTTCAAGCATATCTGTATCCTGATATGACGGGTATACTATTAGTAACAGTTTAAGATAATAATCCTGAAGGAAAAGAAATGAAAGGCATACGATTCCTGCAGTAAGTATCATCCACCTCTTCCACTTGATACAGCAGAGTGGATATAGTACCAATATCACAAGGAGCGATTTATGGAAGCAAGCTCCAAGAAGGACTATAAAAACAAATCTTGGCCAGTCACCTTTTTTGATTGAACTAAAGGTAAGCAATGCAGCTCCAAGTGCCAAATAATATCTGACTGTCGAAAGAGACTGGAAGTAGTAGCTAAGAAGCATGAACATAAGAAATGACCAGCGGAAAGATTCGCTAAGGTCATTCATTGCATACAGGAACAGTAGTACTGTGACAAAAGAAAATATCGCAAAAACAAGGATATAGTTTTCATATCCGCTCAGACAATAGATCACCCATACAAGGATGTTAAAACCTATCTCTGTAGGCACATAAGCATTTGAGTATATCAAATGCATAAAATTCGTATATTTAGCATAGTCGTTACCAACATTAAGCCTAAGTGCAGACACCGCAAAAAGCATGATGAAGATACTCACCATGCTAATTATATTCAGCACATGCTGACGAGAGCGCATATTGTAAACGAAAACATACTTACCCTCTCCTTCAGGAATCACCTTTCGTACATTAAAGGCAAGTCCTATAGTCACAAGGGTCAAAAGGAGATAAATCCACATATAGTCCCCAGATCCTCCTCCTCACTAATCTATATCTTATATCAATAATCCATGATAGAACCCGCGAATATCCTTGTGACCTGCGGGCTACATCATTTCATTTCTCGGCATTCTTAACGCCATTTGCAAATATCTTAAAGCACTCGATAAAGGTCTTATCCTTGACCATCTGTCCTCTGTTCTTGTAGATAAACCTGAATCCAAAGACAAGGGCCATACATCCATAGAGATAGTGATACAATACCCCTCTGTCATAGAAGAACTTATAGGTATATCCTTCAAACCAGGTAGATTTACGCTGGATCTCTTTTCCCAGAGTTACGTTAGTTCTGTATATTCGCATCCTCTTATCAAGGCACTGCTTTAAGAAAAGAGAATCTTCTCCATTAGAATATCTGGCGCCACCGCCAAACAGCTGGGAGAATGTAACGCCGCTTCTAAGGAGCTTATCTCTTCTTACTGCGATACTGTAAGCAGGATATCTTCCATAGTTGTACCAGCGAACGCGGCCATAATTTTTGTTGTAGTAGGTCTCACGTCCCTCTGACTGCTTGATGTTAAAAAGGATCATATCTGCCTCAGGGTGAGAAGCAAATTCCTTGATAACATCTTCCTTATAGCCTTCACGATAAAGAATATCTTCATCTGAAAAAAGGATTATGTCAGCCTTAGCGTGAGTAATAGTGATATTGCGGGACTTACCAACTCCGCGCTCATTACAATGGAAACACCTTATAAGATGTGTCCTGTAATTATATTCTGAATAGGCAAACTCGTTGCACTGATTAACTATAATAGCGTCGCACTGAAGATTCATGGCTGCCGCAAGTGTAGTTGTATTCTGATCTACCGCAGATACCAGTACTTCAAGTTCAGGAGCTTTGTTTTCTTCCATGTTCATCCTCATAATCATTATTGAATCCAGGATTCAAAAATGTATATGTTCTTGAACATAAAGTTCAAGAATGCAGCAATAGAGTAGGTTGAGTTCGACTTCGTCGAAGGCTCTATTGCCAACCGATTCATCGAATTACGAAACACGCAGTAAATGCGCGTTTCTGTAATTTACATTCAAGAAGTCATACGTTCTTACTTAGTACGATAGTACCAGTTCAAAAAGCTCATATCCGCTTTAGTAACGATGATTCCAAGAACAGGGCAGTCATGCTTTTGAAGCTGGCTTATTGTATGCTCTACAAAAGCGCCCCTTCTCTCACCTGCAGGAACCAGGATAACTACGCCTTCGCAGTCGCTTATCTCCCTGTAGGATTCAAGAGATGTTCCCGGAACGGGCATAGCTTCGATCTTAGTTCTTTCAAAGTTAAAGGTACTCTTAACGATGTTTTTAAAGTCGTCTACAGACTTTGTAGCATCCTGTGCTCCTTCTACGTCACTTGCAGATATTACTGCTATAGAAGAGTGAGCACCAAGGATCTTTTTACTGCAGGCTATAAGCTCGTTTTTGAATCTTGTTGTAAGTTCCTGACCATCTTCCGGCATAACTCCAAGAACAGGAAGATGATATCTTTTTTCTGCATCTTCTGGAACATAAATTGCATCATCCATGGCATCCATGAGCATCATGGCCATGATCATAAGTATTACAAATGCCCCTGCTCCAAGTGCCGCTGCAACGCCTGTTCTGTCTGTGATAGCTTCAAGTGTTGCAACTTCATCTTCTCTTTCGAGTTTTATAGATATGAACTCATCTCTTTTTTGTCCATAGTTTATAAGAGCATTATCTGTTGCAAGAAGGATTGCCTGAGCCAGGTCCTTGTCTGAATTGTTAATAGTGATAACGAGGTATCTAAGGTCTGAAGGAACGGCTGCTGTAGTGCTTTTAAGAACTTCGTCCCTTGTAACGCCGCCTTCAATTGATCCTGGGGTTTCACTTCCTGGTGCAAGCTCTGTTATTCCCATCTCTTTGAGATTATCCATGGTGGTGTTGATAATATCATCCGTGGTCATGAGCTGGTTCCAGGTATATCCGTTATAGTGATCGTATACTTCACCGCTATCATCAGGAGCAAAGATAAGATAGAGCATGGAAGTTGTCTCATAGGTCCTTGCAGGTCCATAGACCACGTGGGTAGCAAAATACAGGATAAAACCAACAGCAGCTCCGATTACAGCTGCAAGTGGCAAAAGCCATATTTTTCTAAGGAGTCTTCCATAGAAGCTTCTGATATTCATGTTTTCACTTCTGTGTCCGGTATCTTCAAGTGCCATCAGTTCTCGTTCTCCTGTGATTGTTTTTTCATGGCAGTGATCTGGTTCTCCTCAATACCTTCTGTAGCATCAGGTGTAAAGAGGATCTTGGCTGTAAGTAGCATAAGCTTTATATCAAGCCATACAGAGTAGTTCTGGATATAGAAAAGGTCAAGCTTTAACTTATCATAAGGCGTTGTATTATACTTGCCGTAAACCTGTGCATATCCGGCAAGGCCTGCCTTAACCTTCATTCTGTATGCAAATTCAGGCATCTCTTCCATGTACTGCTCTATTATCTCAGGTCTTTCAGGACGTGGTCCGATAAAAGACATCTCGCCCTTAAGTATGTTAAAGAGCTGTGGAAGTTCATCGATCCTTACTTTACGGATAAAGTTACCGATAGGTGTAATTCTTGAATCATTCTTGGATGCAAGGCGGGCAACTCCGTCTTTTTCCGCATCCTGTCTCATACTCCTAAACTTGATGATCTTGAAGGGCTTTTGACCCACTGTACATCTTACCTGCTTATAAAATACAGGGCCTTTGTCATAAAGGTGAACGCATATAGCAGTAATAAGCATGATAGGGCTGGTAAGCACTATCAAAATGAGTGAACATATGATATCGATAAACCTTTTTACGATCCTCTGCTCTATCTTGATGGAATACTCTCTAAGAAGAAGGATAGGAGTATCGAAAAGGTGGAGCTGATCTGATCCTCTTACTAAAACGTCAGTGATCTTAGGCATGATATACATTCTTACAGAATGAGCATAGCAGAATTTTACAAGCTCATTTCTCTTCTGGGTTGGTATATCCCAGATGATAACGCCGCCGTAAGCTTTGCTAAGACACTCTTTTTTCAAAAGATCCATATCAGCATCTATATTGATCCTCTTTGTAATATGGAATCTGTCAGGTCTTGATCCAAACTTATGCTCTATATCATCTGTAGGATGATTGCCTGATATAAGAAGGAGCTCCCTTGGCATCTGCACAAACTTCTTGTACAGAAAGTCCACAACATAGGTCCATACAAAAGATAGTACAAGTTCTATAAAAAGAACCTGCAAGATAGGACCTGTTGAAACAAGCCAGTTTCTCATAAGTGAGAGCTGGAAGTAAGATATAAAATTAACTATCAAGAGTGTGAATATCTGTGATAAAAATACGTCCAGAGGTTTATCATAGCCTACTCTCAAACCTCCGTATGTACGGGAAAAGAAAAAGAGTAGCATAAAATAGATGAGCAGAACTACAATATGTCCGTTCATCGTGTATTTAATACCATTACCTAGTACGTAGCCATCCTGACTTATGCGGACTGATGAAAGCTCCGGATAATACCTCTTAAACCAGAACCATCCATATACAAAAGTCTCAAGAACAAGCTCGCACAGGCCTATTACAAGTGTGATAATTCTTTTTGCTGATTCAGAATAATGTCTGCGTGCCATAAAATCCTTCCCCTTATATATCCTCTTTTACGAGATACATAGGTCTTCTCTTAACCTCAAGATAAGTCTTGGACAGGTATTGTCCAACGACGCCAAGGCAAAAGAGCTGAACCCCGCTGACAAGCATGATGATGCAAACCATAGATGGCCATCCGCTTGTAGGATCCTGCCAGAAAAGGCTTCTTATAAGGATAAAGAGTATACCTATAAAAGCTATGGCGCAAAACAGTGTTCCGATAATGGATGCAATTGCAAGTGGAACTGTTGAAAAGGCTATTATTCCATCAATTGCATATACAAAAAGCTTCCAGAAAGACCACTTGGTCTCGCCTTTTTTTCTTTCGATATTTTCAAATTCGATCCACTTGGTATCAAAGCCTACCCAGCCGAAGATACCCTTGGAAAAACGGTTATATTCTTCCATGGAAATGATCGCATCAACAAATCGTCTTGTCATAAGACGATAATCTCTTGCTCCGTCTACGATCTCTGTCTTGGACATCTTGTTGATAAGGTGATAGAACCTTCTTGCAAAGAAGGACCTGATAGGTGGCTCACCTTTTCTGTCAACACGTCTTGTTGCAACAGAATCATAGCCTTCATTTACTATATAGCTGTACATCTGTGGAAGAAGTGCCGGTGGATCCTGAAGGTCAGCATCAAGCATTACTACATAATCTCCCTTTGCATGCTGAAGACCGGCATAGATAGCAGCCTCTTTTCCAAAATTTCTTGAAAAGCTAACAAGATGGACTCTCTTATCCTTGTCGATAAGCTTATGAACTTCAGGAACAGTGCCGTCCTTAGATCCATCGTCTATATATATTATCTCGAAATCAACATCTTTACCTTTGAAGAACTCTTCTGTCTTCATGAGCTCTTCATAAAAATCGGCCACGTTTTCTTCTTCGTTATAACATGGAACGATAACGCTAAGTAGTTTCATATCAATCCTCGTCTATCGTATTATTAACCCTTCCCATAATACAAACTGCACGTATTTCCTTATATTTAGCCATGGGCAGGAGCCCGCATACTAAAAATACACACAATTCTCATCATATTATACCATAGAATCGCAAATTATAAATTGGGGAGTGCCTATAAAGCACAGAGGCAGGGCTAAAAGTTGTCTAACAGACAAAATTTAGCCCCGCCCCTGCGTGAGAGTTATGTACTGTTCCTGAGTTATGGTTTAAACAAAAGGAGTTTCCGGCGTTTCTTCTGCCGGTGCAGCTGTGTCATCTTCTACTGCTGCTTTCTCATAAGCATCAAGGATCATCGTTTGAATCTGTTGGCGTGTGTCGGAATTAATTGGATGAGCTATGTCACGGTATTCACCATCCGCCGACTTTTTGGATGGCATTGCAATGAACAATCCTTTTTCGCCTTCGATTACCTTGATATCATGAACTACAAATTCATTATCAAAAGTAATTGAAACTACTGCTTTCATTTTGCCCTGTTTCAGAACCTTACGAACACGTACATCTGTAATCTTCATTTGTTTTGCCCCCTCGTAGGCACTTTTGGCATTCATGCAATCAAGTTGTCATGCGCCGGATGAATTTACACTCAGATGACATATCTCTCGTTATTCTCTACCACCACCTGAACTTTGTCTTCTCCCTTACAATAGGAGTTGGCCTGTATCGTGCCGTGACTTTCCACAATACAGTTCTCGATATGAGAGTTATCGCCAATATAAACATCGTTTAAGATGATGGAATTCTTAATATAGCAGTTATTTCCGATGAAGGATTCTTTGAATACCAGTGAATCCTCAACTGTTCCGTTAATGATGCATCCGCTTGATATAAGGCTGTTCTTGACTCTTACGCCGACATTGTATTTTGCCGGAGGAAGGTCGATGACCTTGGTATAGATACTCGGATACTCATTAAAGAAATAGTTCCTGACTTCCGGTTTAAGGAAATCCATGTTGGTCTTGTAATAATCTTCAACTGTAGCTATGTTGGACCAATATTCCTTGATCTTATAGCCGTAGATACGTTTCATGTCTTTGTATCTGACAAGAATATCACGTACAAAATCAAATCTTTCTTCAGCTTCAGCCTTCTCGATAAGTTCGATGAGCTGTCTTCTGCGGATAACGTAGATGCCGCAGGATACTGTGTTTGATTTGGCTACAACAGGCTTTTCCTCGAATTCATCGATACGGCTCTCTTCATTCATTCTGATGGTTCCGTATCTGTCTGTATTAACGTCTGCAGGCATGTCCTTGCATACTACTGTGATGTCCGCCTGTTTACTGATGTGATATTCAAGGAGCTTGTTATAATCCATCTTGTAGACGCAGTCACCGGATGTGATTATCACATAGGGTTCATGACATTTCTTTAAGAAATCAAGGTTCTGTCCAATCGCGTCTGCGGTACCTCTGTACCATCTTGAATTACTTGCTGTCTGTGTAGGTGTGAAAATAAACATTCCACCCTGTTTACGACCGAAATCCCACCATTTACTTGATGAGAGGTGTTCATTAAGTGAACCCGCATTGTACTGTGTTATAACTCCAACTGTCTGGATGTGAGAGTTGGACATATTTGAAAGTGCGAAGTCAATACTGCGGTAATGACCTGCGATCGGCATTGCGCATACAGCTCTTTTCTCAGAGAGCTCGCCCATCTTGGAGCTGTTACCACCTGCCAGTATAATTCCTATTGCTCTCATGATTCATCACCTGCCTTATCCAGAGTCTTGCCGCTTGAAAGCTTTCCATTCTTGTAGTCTTTAGCTTCGGTAACGCCGTTGATCATTACGTTCTTACCTATCGTTACCTTATCCGGAATAACAGTTCCTTCACCGAGAGTAACAAGTCCTTCCCTGTAAATATCTGGCCTTGTTTCGTTAGGAGCTTCCTCGCCATCACCAAGCTTAACTTCAGAGCCTACAGTACACTCTTCGTCAATGATGGCTTTTTCTATAATACAGTTGTCGCCGATTACGGTTCCATTCATTACGATGGAGTGACTTACAACTGTTCCTTTTCCTATTTTAACACCGCTACCTATTACAGAGTTATATACCTCACCTTCAATCTCAGATCCTTCGCCTATGATACTTCTTTCTATAGTGCTGTCAGGTCCAAGATACTGCGGAGGCTGTACATCGTTCTTGGTGTATATCTTCCAATATTCTTCGTAAAGGTTGAACTCAGGAACGATATCTATAAGCTCCATGTTGGCTTCCCAATATGAAGTAAGTGTTCCTACGTCCTTCCAGTAGCTGTCAAATTCGTAAGCAAAAAGTCTTTCACCCTTGCCATGACAATAAGGAATAATGTGTTTACCAAAATCAAGTCCGGGCTGATCACGGTTAACTGTAAGTGCCTCTTTAAGAGCGCTCCAGGAAAAGATGTAGATACCCATTGAAGCAAGGTTTGAACGTGGATGCTCAGGCTTTTCCTCAAAGTCTACGATCTGGTTCTGGTCATCTGTGATCATGATACCAAAACGACTTGCCTCTTCCATAGGTACAGGCATAACAGCAATAGTTACGTCTGCATTATTGGCCTTATGGAAATCGAGCATTGTCTCATAATCCATCTTATAGATGTGATCACCGGAAAGGATCAGAACATAATCAGGATGATATGCTTCCATATACTCCATGTTCTGATATATAGCATTAGCAGTACCTGTATACCATTCACTGTTTCCAACTTTCTCATAAGGAGGAAGAACAGTTACGCCACCAATATTACGGTCGAGGTCCCAGGATATTCCGATTCCGATATGTGAATTGAGCTTAAGAGGTCTGTACTGTGTAAGTACGCCTACGGTATCAATTCCAGAATTAATACAATTACTGAGTGGGAAGTCTATAATTCTATACTTTCCCCCAAATGAAACTGCCGGTTTAGCCATCCTATCAGTGAGGACGCCCAATCTACTACCCTGCCCCCCTGCGAGCAGCATGGCTATCATTTCCTTTTTAATCATCTTGCCACCTCGCGTATGATGTCGATTTTGAACATTTCTGTTCACATAAAAATTGTGCATCAGCACTGAAAAAATAATGCGGAACTTTATTGCAGCCTGATATTGCAGAACGTGACTGCAATGGTAGAACTATGGTAAAACATAAAGAAACGAAGATGCGAAATATCTCCGATTAAAAGTATATCACAGAATGTGCCATTATGAAACGTAAAATCGCAATAATTCATTTAAAGAAAATGCAGGCAAGAACTTAACACTTGTTTTAGGGAGTATGACTTCTTGAATGTAAATTACAGAAACGCGCATTTACTGCGTGTTTCGTGATTCTATGAATCGGTTGGCAATAGAGCCTTCGACGAAGTCGAACTCAATTGGCTC
>CAMVNV010000041.1 GCA_947168935.1 uncultured Butyrivibrio sp.
GTAACAGGTACACACAAGGGTATCACAGCTATCCAGATGGATATCAAGATCCACGGTCTTACACGTGCCATCGTTGAGGGTGCTATCGGAAGATGTAAGGATGCTCGTGAGTTCATCATGAACGGCGTAATGCACGATGCTATCGCTGAGCCTCGTAAGGAAGTATCCAAGTACGCTCCTAAGATCATCTCTATGGAAGTACCTGTTGATAAGATCGGTGATGTAGTTGGTCAGCGCGGTAAGACAATCAACGAGATCATCGCTCGTACAGGCGTTAAGATCGATATAACAGATGATGGTAAGGTTTCAATCTGCGGCGAAGATCAGGCTAAGCTTGACGAAGCTAAAGAGATGATCAGAATCATCATCACAGATTTCGAAAAAGGCCAGATCTTCAAGGGTAAAGTTGTAAGCATCAAAGAATTCGGTGCATTCATCGAGTTCGCACCTGGTAAGGAAGGAATGGTTCACATTTCAAAGATCTCTAAGGAGAGACTTGATCATGTAGAAGATATCCTTACACTTGGCGATGAAGTTACAGTAGTATGCCTTGGTAAGGACCGTATGGGCAGAATCAGCTTCTCTATGAAGGATGTTGCTCAGAACTGACATTAAAAATAAGAGATTGCCTGATAAGCTTGCTGCTTTGAAGACAGTCTCTTTATGTTGTGTAAATTGGCCGGTGTGAAAAAAACATACCGGCTTTTATTAGGCCTTGTGCCTATATGCTAGATTTCATCTGATATTAAAGATGAAGGATGTATTTATCGACTTAGATTTAATTAGAGGTTTATTTAACAATGAGTGATAAGAAAACAGCAGCAGAGATTGCAAAGCGCAGAACCTTTGCTATCATATCTCACCCCGATGCAGGTAAGACAACTCTTACTGAGAAGTTCCTCCTCTACGGTGGCGTTATCAATCAGGCAGGTTCTGTAAAGGGTAAGGCAACAGCTAAGCACGCAGTTTCTGACTGGATGGAAATAGAAAAACAAAGAGGTATCTCAGTTACCTCATCAGCACTGCAGTTTAACTTTGAAGACCACTGCATCAACATCCTTGATACACCTGGACACCAGGATTTCTCAGAGGATACATATCGTACACTTATGGCTGCTGACTCAGCTGTCATGGTTATTGATGCTAGTAAGGGTGTTGAGGCACAGACCAAGAAGCTCTTCAAAGTTTGTACAATGCGTCACATTCCGATATTCACATTCATCAACAAGCTTGACCGTGATGCCAAGGATACTTTTGATCTGATGCAGGATATCGAGGACAACCTTGGAATCGAGACATGCCCTGTTAACTGGCCTATCGGTTCAGGTAAGAACTTCAAGGGTATCTATGAGAGAAAAGAAAACAGGATCGTTACTTTCTCAGGTACAGAGAAGGGAACAAAAGAAGGTGAAGAGAACTTCATCGACTTTGAAAATGAAGATGCAGTACTTGGCCAGATAGGTGATGATGCTTATGAAAAGCTTCAGGAAGAGCTCGAGCTTTTAGATGGTGCCGGCGCACAGTTTGATCTTGATGCAGTACGCGCAGGACAGCTTACACCAGTATTCTTCGGATCAGCTCTCCAGAACTTCGGCGTAGAGATCTTCCTTCATAACTTCCTTCAGATGGCAACACTTCCTACAGGACGTGTATCAGGTGACGAAGTTATTGATCCTGTTGAGCATGAATTCTCAGCATTCGTATTCAAGATCCAGGCTAACATGGATGCAAGACATCGTGACCGTATCGCATTCATGAGAATCTGTTCAGGAAGATATGATGCTGATAAGGAAATCAAGCATATTCAGTCAGGACGTACATTCCGTCTGTCTCAGCCACAGCAGCTCATGGCAGATGAAAGAAAGATCCTCTCTGAGGCATATGCAGGAGATATCATCGGTGTATTCGATCCGGGTATCTTCTCGATCGGTGATACAGTATGTATGCCTAAGGACAACGTTAAGTACGAAGGAATCCCAACTTTCGCACCTGAGCACTTCGCAAGAGTACGCCAGGTAGATACCATGAAGCGTAAGCAGTTCGTTAAGGGTATCCAGCAGATCGCTCAGGAAGGTGCTATCCAGATCTTCCAGGAGTTCAACACAGGTCTTGAAGAGATCATCGTTGGTGTAGTTGGTATCCTCCAGTTCGACGTACTTAAATTCCGTCTCAAGAACGAGTATAATGTTGATATCATTCTTGAGAACCTGCCTTATGAGTACATCAGATGGGTAGATTCAGACACTGATATGTCTTCACTTGTTGGTACATCCGACATGAAGAAGATCAAGGATATGAATGATCGTCCACTCCTTCTCTTCATCAACGAGTGGAGTGTTGATATGACAGTTAAGCGTAACGAAGGACTTGTACTCACAGAATTCCGAAAGAACTGATTTGAGAAGAGCTAATTCAAACAACAGAAGTTCGGATTGTACTAATCCGAACAATACTAATTCAATAAAAAATATATCTGGGAAAAGAGCTGTAAAGTCAAAGCTCATAGCTCTTGCAGCTGCATGCCTTGTGATGACAAGCACTCTCTTGTCTGCATGCAGCATGGAAGATGTTAATGAGTTTGCCAAAGACGTATACGACGGCGCTGAGGAACTCAAGAAGGATGCTGAAGAGATCATAAGCGACGTAGCAGGAACATCGCAGACAAGTACTAGCACTTCCGGCAATACCGGTAGTAACAGTACTTCAGATTCTACCAAGCTTCAGGAGCAGATCTTAGAGACCATAGCCCAGGGCGATTATCCAACCAAGGAGATGCAGGATGCCTGGGAAGAGATAGGTCTTTCAGATGCCATGATCTCTGCCATTCAGAAGGATCAGGCAGGTCTTTATTACTACGACCAGCTCTCTTCCGACGAGCAGAGCCTCTACGCCCAGATATATCATATTTTATCCAATCAGGGTGAAGAGATATACGTCACAACTACTGATATGGATGAGATAGAGAAGGTTCAGCAGTGCGTATCCAATGACCATCCTGAGATATTCTATGTTGAGGGATACAGCATGAACAGATATATGACCTCTAACAGCGACGAGATCAAGGCTATCACCTACGGCGGCAAGTATTCCTTGTCAAAAGAGGAGATCGCAAGTAGGAGAGTTAAGCTCCAGGAAGCTGCAGATGCCATAATAGCTGGAATGCCAAGCACAACAGATGAATACGAGATCGTTAAGTACTTCTATGATTACATAGTACTTAATACCCAGTATCAGCTGGACTGCGAAGACAATCAGAACATCTGTTCCGTACTTCTAAATAAAGTAAGCGTATGTCAGGGTTATGCCAAGACACTTCAGTACCTTCTTCAAAGAGTGGGAATCACCTGCGAGATGGTATCAGGAACGGCAGACACCGGAAGCGGCGGCACTGCCCACGCCTGGAACTTTGTAAAAGTAAACGGAAACTGGTATTATGTAGATCCCACCTGGGGAGATGCTTCATTTACAGGTTCTGTTCCAGGGGATACAGAGGTGGTCAATTATGCATATTTATGCGTTACAACAGCTGACCTTTCTGCAACCCATGTAACAAGTGAAGTAGTTAAGCTTCCTGAGTGCACGGCTACAGCTGATAACTATTTTGTCAGAGAGAATGCGCTTTTTGACAGCGTTGACGATTCAAAGCTTAGAAGCGTATTTGATACAGCTATAAATGAAGGAAGAACCTGCGTTACATTCAAGTGCACAGACAGTGCGGTATTTAATGAGATGAAGACCTATCTTTTTTCTGATGATAGCGGTGCCATCTTTGAATATCTGCCTATCAGTGCAACAAGGGCTTCTTATCTTAGCCATGAAGCCACACTCACGTTTATGATATGGCTGTGATGCCCTAAAATGCGCCTTCTTTGCAAAATGCATAAAAACAGTTATAATCATTATAAATTATTCTTTATGAAAGGGAGATTGTTATGGAAAACAAAGCTGATAACAGCTCTTTTAGCTTAAGAGAGAATTCAGACATCGGTAGTGTAAAGATCGCAAATGACGTTATTGGAATGATAGCAGCACTTGCTGCCATGGAAATAGATGGAGTTTCCGGAATGCCGGGTAATATTACATCTGAGACTCTTCAGAAGAGTGGAAATCGTAAGATCTCCAAGGGAGTAAGAGTACAGCTTAGTGGCAAGAACGTTGCTGTAGATCTGGCTCTTTTAATGGGATACGGATTCAACATCCCTGCTACAAGCCAGAAGGTACAGACTCGTGTTAAGAGCACTGTTGAGAACATGACAGGCCTTAACGTTACAGATGTCAACGTACACATTTCAGGTATTACAGTAGCTGAAGCATAAGTGATTTTTTGTATTTGAACATTGAAAAGGAAATAGTTTATGAAAAGAAGTGAAGAAAGAGAGCAAGTATTTAAGCTCCTGTTTCGTGTAGAATTTAATCCTATAGAGGAAATGGCAGAGCAGGAAGAGCTCTTCTCATATGACCTCCCTGAATCAGAAGACCTTTTTATGAATTCTGATGAAAAGAGACTGTCAGACAAGGACGCTGATAAGATCATCAAGCGTTATGAGAAAATAGCTGCTAAACTTCCTGAGATCGACGCAATGATCAATGAGAAGACTCTTGGCTGGGATACAGAGCGTATGGCCAAGGTTGACCTCACTATTATTCGTCTTGCAATTTTCGAGATTAAATTTGACGATGACATACCTACAGGAGTAGCTATTAACGAGGCAGTTGAACTTGCCAAGAAGTTTGGTCAGGATGGATCTGCTTCATTCGTTAACGGAGTATTGGCAAAATTTGCTTAAGAATAATGTTTATACCGTTGCACAGGTAAATTCATATATCAAAGACATGTTTAACCAGGACTTCCTTCTTAGGAAGATAACGGTTAAGGGCGAAGTCAGCAATTGCAAGTATCATTCTTCGGGTCATATCTATTTCACTTTAAAGGATTCGTCAGGAACTCTTAATTGTGTAATGTTTCGTGGAAACCGAAGCGGCCTTAAGTTTCAGATGACTGAAGGGCAGCAGGTGCAGGTAACGGGAAGCTGCGACGTATACGTCAAAGGCGGAAGTTACCAGCTCTACGCAACAAAGATAGAACCTGACGGTACCGGACAGCTGTATGAGAAATATGAACAGCTGAAGAAGAAGCTGGAAGAGCTTGGTATGTTCTCACCTGAGTACAAACAGGCGATTCCTAAATATATTCGTACGCTTGGAGTTGTGACTGCTCCCAAAGGAGCCGCAGTGCATGATATTATCAGCATTACTAAAAGGCGCAACCCCTTCGTGCAGATTATTCTCTATCCTGCGATCGTGCAGGGAGAAGAGGCTCCTGCCAGTATAGTCAGAGGACTAAAGACGCTTGAAAACGCTGATGTTGATGTGATCATAGTCGGACGTGGCGGAGGCTCGATCGAAGATCTGTGGGCTTTTAATGATGAGTCTGTTGCGCAGGCTATATTCGATTGCCCGATCCCCATCATATCAGCAGTTGGACATGAAACTGATACGACTATAGCAGATTATGTAGCGGACCTTCGTGCCCCTACGCCCTCTGCGGCAGCAGAACTTGCTGTGTTCGAGTATCAGAGATTTGCAGCCGATATAGAAGATTACAGGAACATCTTGTATGGACAGCTCGACGCCAGCATCAGAAGTGCAAGGCATGAGCTTAAGGCAAGACAGAACACTATAAGAGCCTACTCACCCTGGTCCAGGATCAGGGAAAAGAGGATGAGGCAGGCCGATTATATAGATACCCTTAATCTTCTGTGGAAGCAGCAGCTTATGAAAAGTAAGAACAGGCTTGATGTCCGCATAGAGCAGCTGAAAGGTCTGTCACCACTTGATAAGCTAAAAAGCGGCTTTTCCTATGTTGAAGATAAGGATGGCAATAACATTAGAAGCATAAAGACGGTATCCCCCGGACAGGACATATCAGTTAAAGTCACAGACGGAACCATCCATGCAAAGACAGTCTCGGTGGAAGCCGGACCAAAGTTAGATGAGGTATAAAAATGCCTGCAGCAAAGAAAACCAAGAAAACAGAAGCTGAGCCTAATATGGAAGAATTTGAAGGCTTAAGCGTAGAAGAGGCTTTTAAGAGAGTAGACGACGTTATTTCTGCAATGCAGGAAGATGACATCTCTTTAGAAGATTCTTTTCGCAGATACAAAGAGGGTATGGACCTTTTAAAAGTAGCTGGTGCTATGATCGATAAGGTAGAAAAAGAGGCCCTTAAGATATCTGAAGACGGTGAGCTTGAGATATTTGAAGATGAGGAGTAACTTCCAAAGGCTACATATTGGAAGAGGTGTATAAGTACAAATGGAGGAAATTATGTCAGATCCCGATGAAAATTTTGAAATTAAGCGTCAGGAGAGAATTGAGGCAGCAGAGCACATCATAACAAGCTATCTGCCAAGAGAAGAGGGCCGTCAGAAGACCCTTATTGAAGCAATGAACTACTCTGTCCTTGCTGGTGGTAAGAGACTTAGACCAGTCCTTATGCGTGAAGCATACATGATGTTCGGAGGCAGAAATGAGATGGTCATCGGACCTTTCATGGCTGCACTTGAAATGATACATACGTATTCACTTGTGCATGACGACCTGCCAGCCCTTGATAATGATGAGTACAGACGTGGTAAAAAGACTACTCACGCTGTTTATGGACCTGGTATGGCAACTATCGCAGGTGACGGACTTTTGAACCTTGCTTTTGAGACAGCTCTTACAGCAGCTCAGGAGTGTCAGGACCTTCCTGAATATGACGGAAGCGTATCAAGCCGAATGCTGGCAGCACTCACTATCCTTGCAGAAAAGGCCGGAATCTACGGCATGATCGGCGGACAGTGTGCTGATATAGAAGCAGAGAAGCGTACAGACGTAACACCGGATGACCTTCTCTTTATACATGAAAACAAGACAGGAGCACTTATCGAGAGTGCCCTTATGATCGGAGCTATCCTTGCAGGAGCAAGCGCAAACGATGTTCATAAGATGGAACAGATAGGCCAGAACGTCGGAGTAGCCTTCCAGATCCAGGACGATATCCTTGATGTTATCGGAGATCAGGACAAGCTTGGCAAGCCTGTTGGTTCTGATGAGAAGAATGAAAAAACAACCTACGTAACTTTTTATGGACTTGAAAAATCAAAAGAGGAAGTAGCAAGACTCTCTGATGAAGCACTTGAACTTTTAAGAGAACTTGAAAGTCAGGAAGGTCATGAGGATATTTTCCTAGAAGAACTTATTACATGGCTTATTCACAGAGATAATTGATATAGATGCGTGAAGAAAATGGATAAAATTATACTTGATAAAATAAACAATACAGGAGATGTCAAAAAGATACCGGAAAATGAACTTCCGCTTCTTTCTCAGGAAATACGTGATTTCCTTGTAGAAAAGCTTAGTGTTACCGGAGGACATCTTGCATCAAATCTTGGAACTGTGGAGCTGACACTTGCACTTCACAGAAGCCTTGATCTGCCCAAAGATAAGATCGTATGGGACGTAGGACACCAGTGCTACACACATAAGATCCTTACAGGCAGAAAAAATGATTTTGATAATCTTCGTAAGTTTGGCGGAATAAGCGGATTCCCTAAAAAGTCTGAGTCGGATACTGACTGTTTTGATACAGGTCACAGTTCAAACTCTATTTCTGCCGGCCTTGGTATGGTCAAAGCAAGAGACTTAAAGGGAGAGGATTATACAGTAGTTTCTGTTATAGGTGATGGCGCCCTTACAGGCGGTATGGCTTATGAAGCTTTAAATAACGCAGCTAAGCTTGAGACTAACTTCATAATAATCCTTAACGATAACAACATGTCCATTTCAGAGAGTATCGGAGGCATGTCCAAATACCTTGGACACATCCGTACTATGGATGGATATCTTAACCTCAAGGCTGATGTTTACAAGCAGCTTTCAGGTCAGACACGTGTTATCGAGAAGATCCGCCACGTTAAGAATAATTTTAAACAGTTCTTTGTACCGGGTATGCTTTTTGAAAACCTTGGTATCACATATCTTGGACCTATCGACGGACATAACGAAGCTCTCCTTGAGCACGAGATCCAGGAGGCCAAGAAAGTTAAGAAGGCTGTTATCATCCATGTTCTTACCAAGAAGGGAAGAGGCTATGAGCCTGCTGAGAAACATCCTTCAAGATTCCATGGTGCAGAGCCATTCAATATTGAAAACGGTATCCCTGCGCATCACCGTAAGGTTGCAGCATATCAGGATATCTTTTCAACAGTTATGTGGAAGCTTGGTGAAAGAGATCCTAGAGTCTGCGCTATTACAGCTGCCATGGCCGACGGAACAGGACTTAAGAGATTCAGGAACAAGTTCCCTGACAGGTTCTTTGACGTAGGTATATCAGAAGAGCATGCTGTAACCTTTGCTGCAGGACTTGCTGAGGGCGGAATGAGACCTGTATTTGCAGTATATTCCACATTCCTTCAAAGAGCATATGACCAGATCATAGAAGATGTATGTCTTCAGAATCTCCCTGTTATCCTTGCCATAGACAGAGCAGGACTTGTTGGTTCTGACGGCGAGACACATCAGGGTATATTCGATCTTTCATATCTTTCAAGTATGCCTAACATGCATATCCTGGCGCCCAAGAATAAGTGGGAGCTTTCAGATATGCTCAAGTTTGCTGTGAATTTCGACGGACCTATAGCTATAAGATATCCAAGAGGAGAAGCTTATGCAGGTCTTGTTGACTGGAGAGCACCTATTGAGATGGGCAAGGCTGAACCTATTTTTGAAGAAGGCGGAGTACTCCTTCTTGCAGTAGGCAGCATGGTCAAGACAGCAGTTATGGTAAGAGAGATCCTCACATCTCAGGGCATCCCATGCTCACTTACCAACGCCCGCTTTGTAAAGCCTATCGATGAAGAATACATTCTCTCTGTAGCAGATAAGCATCCTCTTATCGTAACTATGGAAGAGAACGTTCTGTCTGGCGGATTTGGAGAGAAGGTAAGAAGTCTTCTTGGTGAAAATAAGTGTGATACAAGACTCATGACTGTTGGTATTCCTGATCAGTTCGTAACACACGGAAGCCCTGAGACTCTTATGGCAATGCTTGGCATTGATGAAAAGTCCATCGCACAGAAGATCAAGGCAGAGCTTGATGCTATGGAGGGTAACAGATAATGCCTAAGACCAGATTAGATGTACTTTTGGTTGAAAGAGGTTTTGTAACTTCCAGAGAAAAGGCCAAAGCTTTGATCATGGCCGGAGATGTATTCATCAACGGACAGAGAGAAGATAAGCCGGGAACATCCTTTCAGGAAGATAAGATCAAAAATATAGAAGTCAGAGGAGCTGCAATACCATTTGTAAGCAGAGGCGGTCTTAAGCTTGATAAGGCAGTTAAGACTTTCGGCCTTGATTTTACAGGCTTTACATGTATGGATATTGGAGCATCAACTGGCGGCTTCACAGACTGCATGCTTCAAAACGGCGCATCCAAGGTTTATTCTGTAGACGTAGGTCACGGCCAGCTTGACTGGAAGCTTAGAAGCGACGACCGTGTTGTGTGCATGGAGAAGACTAACTTCAGATACCTTACAAGAGATAGAATAGATGATGATATAGACTTCGCTTCCTGCGATGTATCTTTTATCTCACTTACAAGAATCCTTGTACCAGCCAGAAAACTCCTTAAGGACGGCGCTCAGATGGTAGTCCTTATTAAGCCTCAGTTCGAGGCAGGACGTGATAAGGTTGGCAAAAAAGGTGTAGTTCGCGATAAGAAAGTACACGAAGAAGTAATAAGCAGAATCATGGATTTTGCCGATATGGCAGGATTTGAGATCCTACATCTTGATTATTCTCCAATAAGGGGACCTGAAGGTAACATAGAATACCTTCTCCACCTTAGCAAGGATGCATCAAGAAACGAAGAAGTTTCAGGATATGATGAAGCAGCTGCTTTAAAGAAATTTGGAGAGATAGAAGACTCCGGCAGTGGCATCTCTAAGACACCAGGCAACATGACACTAATTGAGAAAGCTGTGGAAGCAGCACATGGGGAGCTGGAAGGATAATGGATCATTTTCTTATCTTTACCAATAAAAGCAAAGATACAAATCTTGAATTTACGCATAAGGTTACTAACTTCCTTGAGTCACATGGCAAGACCTGCTATATTGCTCATTTCGAAGAACCTGGTAATGATACCACAAGACCTGATGCGGTAATGTTCCGTACAGAAGTTCCGGACAAGGCTCAGTGCTGTATAGTCCTTGGCGGCGATGGAACCATGCTCCAGGCAGCAGTTAATGTCAGAGAAAAAGATATCCCTCTCCTTGGTATAAACCTTGGAACCATGGGATATCTTACTGAAATAGATAAAAACCACATTGATGAAGCCCTTCAAAGGCTCATTGACGATGACTACGAAGTCGAAGAGCGTATGCTCCTTAGCGGAACAAAGGTAACTGGTGAAGCCCAAGAGTTTACAGCCCTTAACGATATCGTCATTGCCAGAAAAGCAGCAGTGCAGGTCATCAAACTCGTAGTATATGTCGATGACAGACACCTTACTACATATCTTGCGGATGGTGTTATTATCTCTACACCAACAGGCTCCACAGGCTACAACATGTCTGCGGGAGGCCCTCTCGTTGCACCGCAGTCAAATACTCTTTTGATCACACCGATCTGTCCACATACACTTACTAACAGAAGTATAGTGCTTCCCGCTACGGAGAAGATCACTATTGAAATAGGTGCAGGTAAGGCTGACAGGATTCAGGAAGCTGAAGCCAGCGTAGACGGACACTTTGGGGCTTCACTTGTAACAGGTGATCGCATCGAGATAAAGAAAGCAGAAAAAACGTCAAAGATACTCAGGATGAATCAGGTAAGTTTCGTAGAACTCTTAAGTCAGAAGCTTCTATAATCGTACATAGAAATACATCCTGTAACCTTACATAGAAATACATCCATGTATTTCTAAACATGTACTGGTTACATCCTGTAACCATATTATGTAAAAAGATAAAATCTAATATGAGGGGGGACCATGAAGAAAAACAGACACAGTAAGATCATAGAACTTATTGAAAATAATGAAGTAGAAACACAGGAACAGCTTGCTGACCTTCTTAAAAAGGACGGCTATGACGTAACACAGGCTACTGTATCAAGAGATATCAGAGAGCTTCGTCTTACTAAGGTTCAGACAGGCGACGGACGCCAGAAGTATCGCATCATGGATCACAATGATGAAGAGCTTCAGGACAAGTATATCAAAGTCCTTCAGAGCGGCTTTGTATCTATGGATAAGGCCGGCAACATGCTGGTTTTAAGAACAGTATCCGGTATGGCTATGGCAGTTGCAGCAGCCCTTGATGCTCTGCACCTTTCACAGATTATCGGATGTATCGCAGGAGATGACACAATCTTTGCTGCGATCAGAACAGAAGAAGATGTACAGGAAGTTATGGACAGAATCAGAGATATGCTCTGATACCATATCTGTTTATGGGGGAGTAAATGTTATATTCATTGCATGTTAAAAACCTTGCACTTATCAAAGAGCAGGAAATTGAATTCACGGATGGACTCAATGTTCTTACAGGTGAAACGGGAGCGGGTAAATCAGTACTTATAGGATCAGTAAACCTTGCATTAGGGAGTAAGGCAGACAAGGACCTTATAAGAACAGGCGCTGATTATGCCCTTGTTGAGCTGACCTTTTTCGTAGATAACGAAAAGACCAGAAAGAAGATCCAGGAGATGGACCTTCCCGTTGAAGAAGACGGCACAGTTATCCTTAGTCGTAAGATCATGGACGGCCGCAGCATCTGCAAGGTTGGAGGAGAGAACGTCACAGTAAGACAGCTTAGAGAACTTGGAGAACTTCTCATCAACATACATGGTCAAAATGATAATCAGACACTACTCCAGCGCAAAAAACATATGGATATCTTAGACAGCTTTGCTGGTAAGAGTATCCTTGAAGAAAAAAAGAAGCTTAAAGAAGTATGGTCTCTCCATGAAGACATTAAAGCAAAGCTTGAAGAAACAGACATGGATGAAGCCACAAGAAAGCGTGAACAGGACCTTGCCTCTTTTGAGCTTGAAGAAATAGAAAACGCAGGACTTAAGGAAGGCGAAGACGAGGAGCTTGAAACCAAGTTCCGTCGTATGGCCAACAGCCTTAAGATAACAGAAGCTGCGGGAGAAGCAAGAGAGCTTCTATTTGGAGATGAAGGTACAAGCGCATCAGACGCTATCTCAAGCGCCCTTCAAAGACTCATTGCAGTAAGTGCTTATGATGAAAGCGTCAAAGAGGTTTCAGATCAGCTGGGAGATATAGACAATCTCATGACTGACCTTGGACACAGCCTCTCAGCCTACCTTTCAGATCTTGAATTTGACGATGAAGATTATAACGCTACAGAAGAGCGTCTGGACCTTATAAACCATCTGAAGGATAAGTATGGAAAAAGTATAGAAGCCATCCTTGCCTATGCAGATGAAAAACAAAAGCAGCTTGATATTCTTTCAAATCTTGAAGAAGAAAGAGAAAAGCTTAAGAAACAGCTTGATGAAACCTTAGAAGAAGCTAAAAAGCTTTGTGCTAAGATATCAGATATAAGAAAAAAGAATGCAAAGACTCTTGCAGCACAGATGAAGCAGGCACTCATCGACCTTAACTTCCTTGATGTACAGTTCAGGATAGATGTAAGACCTGTGGAAGAGCACATAACAGCAGGGGGATATGATGAAGTAGAATTCATGATATCAACTAACCCCGGAGAAGACCTAAGGCCTCTTTCAGAGATTGCCAGCGGCGGTGAGCTTTCAAGGATCATGCTTGCGCTTAAGACTGTTTTTGCAGATCAGGATGATATCGCATCTCTTATCTTTGATGAAATTGATACCGGTATAAGCGGTGTTACAGCATGGAAGGTTTCTGAAAAGCTTGGACAGCTTGCAAAGTCTCACCAGATCATATGTATCACGCACCTTCCACAGATAGCTGCTATGTATGATCGCCATTTCCTTATTAAGAAAGGCTTATCTGACAGCCGCACCATTACAAGTATCTCCAGTCTGTCTGATGAAGAAAGCATAGACGAACTTGGCCGCATGCTCGGTGCTGGAGAAGTGACGGAAGCTGTAAGGCAGAATGCAAGAGAGATGAGAACCAAGGCACTTGAAACCAAGGCATGAAAGGAACACCATGACTATTAACACAGATGATCTGATCAACAGTATAATTGAAAGTCTTGATCGTATAGACACCATAAAACTTCAGGACATGCCAAACATTGACCTGTATATGGACCAGCTTACCACCTTTATGGATGAGAAGCTTAGGCAGACCACAAGGTATCCTGGCGAAGACAAGATCCTGACTAAGACAATGATCAATAATTATGCCAAGAATGATCTGCTTCCTCCCCCTATCAGGAAGAAGTATTCAAAGGATCATCTTATTCTTTTGATATTTATATACTATTTCAAAACAGTTCTTTCAATTAGTGATGTTCAGACCCTTCTGGACCCTCTTAAAAAGAAGTTCCATGTAAGCGATACTGATGGACTTACACTTTCTGAGATATATCAGACTATATCTGCGATTCAGGAAAAAGAGGTAGGGCCACTTAAGGAAGACATTCTGAAAAAAGCAGACCTTGCAAATAACTTTTTTGACGATGTAGATGATGAAGACAAGGATCAGATGAAGCTCTTCACGTTCCTCAGTTTCCTTGCCTACGATGTTTATATCAAAAAACTTATTATAGAAAAAGTAATAGACGGAATTGATGAAAAGTCCGGCAAAAACAAAACCAAAGAAGAACTAAAAGAAGAAAAGCGAGCCGCAAAGGAAGCGGCTAAAGCTCAGAAGGCAGCAGTAAAAGCAGCCTCCAAGAAATGAAAGGATAATATACTTGAGTATTTACGATACACTTAACGTTGAACAAAAAAAGGCAGTACTTCAGACAGAAGGACCGGTACTGATACTTGCAGGTGCAGGCTCAGGTAAGACAAGAGTACTGACACACAGGGTAGCATACCTTATTGATGAGTGCGGAGTTAACCCTTGGAATATCATGGCGATAACTTTCACCAACAAGGCAGCAGGAGAGATGAGAGAAAGAGTTGATAAGATCGTAGGCTTTGGCTCAGAGAGCATCTGGGTTACAACCTTCCACTCAACCTGCGTAAGGATCCTTCGAAGATATGCAGACAGACTTGGATACGCCAATAACTTCACCATCTATGACAGTGACGATTCCAAGTCAGTTCTTAAAAATATAGTAAAACAATACAATCTTGAAACAAGAGATCTTAAGTTAAGACAGATCCAGAATACAATATCCAAATGCAAGGATAACCTTGTATCTGCTAATTCTTATACTCTTTCAAGTGGTAATGATTTCCAGAAGCAGAAGATAGCCAAGGCATATCAGGAATATCAGATATCTCTGAAAAAGAATAACGCCATGGATTTCGATGATCTTATCATGAACACCGTAATTCTTTTCCGTGAGAACAGAGACGTACTTGAAAACTATCAGGAGCGTTTTAAGTACATCATGGTTGATGAGTATCAGGATACCAACAATGCCCAGTTTGAGCTTATAAGACTTCTTGCAGACAGGTACAAGAACCTCTGCGTAGTAGGTGATGATGACCAGTCCATCTACCGCTTCAGAGGCGCTAACATCAGGAATATCCTTGATTTTGAAAAGAACTATCCAGAGGCTACAGTAATCAAGCTCGAGCAGAACTACCGTTCAACTCAGAACATCCTTGATGCAGCCAATACAGTCATAAAGCACAACAGAAGCCGTAAAGACAAGGCTCTGTGGACAGATGAGGGAGAAGGTTCAAAGGTAAGATTCTGCGAATTCGAGCAGGCACCTGAAGAAGCCAACTTCATCGCAGATGACATCTCTACTAAGAAAAGACAGGGCAAGCTCTCATATGCAGAAACAGCGGTTCTTTACAGAACCAACGCTCAGTCAAGACTTATAGAAGAGCGTTTTGTCATGTACGGTATCCCTTACAACGTAGTAGGCGGCACAAACTTCTATGCAAGACGAGAGATCAAAGACCTCCTTGCTTACCTTAAGACCATCGATAACGGAAGCGATGAGCTTGCTGTTCGCAGAATCATAAATATTCCTAAAAGAGGAATCGGCGCAACTACTCTTAACAAGATCGCGGACTATGCAGGCACTCACAACATGAACTTCTACGATGCCATAGCCCACGCTAATGAGTATATAACTGGTAAAACAGTTGAAAAGCTCCACGACTTCGACCTTATGATCAAGGCTTTCAGAGCTAAGCAGAAGATGATGAGCCTTGAAGAACTCATTCACGACGTAATAGACGTAACTGAGTTCGAGGAATATCTTAAGGGCCTTGAAGAAGATGATGAGAACAACGGCAGCCAGGACAATGACAGAAGGCAGAACGTTCAGGAACTTATAGGTAAGGTCATCTCCTATGAGGAAAAAGCGGACGAGCCTACTTTGTCAGGATTTCTTGAAGATGTAGCCCTTGTTGCTGATATTGATAACGTGGCAGAAGGCGATGAAAGAGTCCTTCTTATGACCCTTCACAGTGCAAAGGGACTTGAGTTTGAGCACGTATACCTTGCGGGTCTTGAAGAAGGTACTTTCCCAAGTTATATGACTATAAATGCCGAGGATTCAGATCCTATGGCAATGGAAGAAGAAAGAAGACTTGCCTACGTTGGAATAACAAGAGCAAAGAAGGAGCTTACAATATCCTGCGCACACAGACGTATGGTAAGAGGCGCTTTTGAGTCTCTTGCAGTCAGCAGATTCGTAGACGAGATCCCTGAAAAGCTTCTCGACAGATCAGGTTCATCCGTTATGCCTTCATTCCTATTTGAAGGCGGAGACACGATCGAAGATGATGACAACTACGACTACGACGCTGATTCATACATGCCTAGTCAGAGAGGATCAGGAAGCCGTCGAACCTTTGGCAATTCCAGCGGTTATTCAGGTTCATCCTATACTAGAGCAGATTATGCTGACAGATCTTATGGACACAAGAACTATAGCTCAGGAAGTTCTTATAACAGTGCTGCTAATACCAGCGCAAGACTTGGCGGCTTTAAGAGTAATGCTAATGACAGATCTTCTGAAAAAATAGATCACGTACCAGGAAGCAGTATCTATGGCCCTGTTGGTAAGCCCAAGGCTACTATTGGTAAAAAGCCTGCGGCAAGAACACCAGTTTCAAAGCCATTTATAGCAGGTGCAGCTTCATCTCATAAAAACGCCGGCAAGACATCACTTTCTGGACTCTCTAAAGGCCTTCAGAAGCCCGAAGCACTTGATTATAAAGAAGGTGACAGAGTAAGTCATGTTAAGTACGGAGAAGGCGTTGTAAAGACCATAGAGGATGGCCCACGTGATTATAAAGTCACAGTTGACTTTGACGACGCAGGACAGAAGATCATGTTCGCAGCTTTTGCCAAATTAAAAAAGCTGTGAAAGTTATGAATCCAGGCAACTTTGTGGTACAATACTTAGGTAGGGTCCAATAGCAATAAATAAGACGTCATTAAGAAAGGGGTCGCATATGGATAAACTTGATGAAGTACTGGAACTGAAAAAACTTAATGAACTTCTTGGACATAAGGAAGTGAAGGAAGACAAGTTTCCAAAGACTATTCTCTGGATACTTGCACTTATAGGGGTAGTGGCAGCAGTAGCTGCAATAGCATATTGCGTATATCGTTATCTTACACCGGTTTACGATGATGATTTCGATGATGATTGGGATGATGATTATGATTTCGAGGATGACCTCGATCCTATAGCTATGAAGGCGGCTGCTAAGGCGGCTAACGAAGCTAGCAACGTCTGAAAAGAAAGCTTAAAGTATTAAACGCGGGAGCAGTGGGCCCTGTTGGGGCGGCTGCTCCCGTTTTTGGAGATGCGAAGATTATGAGAAAGAAAAGGCAGATAATTGAAGGAACAGTAATAAGACGTGATTTTCCTAATAAAGGAATCGTGGGAGATTTGGTTAAGATTGCAGCTGACAGCGTCGAGAATGGTAATTCTAGTAATGATCAAGCCGCTAGCGCTGATAATAATACAAACAGCAATGAGAAAATAGAAGGCACCTGTGTTGTAAAGAATGCGCTTCCCGGACAGCGCATCAGAGCAGTGCTTACAAGAAGCGGAAAAAGCCGCATGGAAGGCAGACTCTTAGAAGTAATAGAAGAAGCCCCTGACGCAATCGAAAGCTCATGCCCTCATTTTGGAATATGCGGAAGCTGTCATTATCTGTCCATGACATATGAACAGGAACTTACCCTCAAAGAAGAGCAGGTTAAAAAGCTTCTCTCAGACGCCTTTAAAAGACAGGAGACAGAGCCTGTATGGGATGGTATCAAGAAGAGTCCTATACGTTTTGAATACAGAAACAAGATGGAGTTTTCTTTTGGTGATGAAGTTAAGGACGGCCCGCTTTCTCTTGGCATGCACAAAAGAGGGAGCATGCATGATATCGTAACCGTTAAAGGATGCCAGATCATTGATTCTGATTATAGAAAAGTTCTGACATGCGTTCTTGACTACTTTGCAGATATGTATGCGCCTATTTCAAATGATGATGTATCTGAAAAGAATGTTATTGATGGAAATAGCAATTATGATGAAAACAATAATTTAGATACAAATAATATAGTAACTGAAAAATCAGATAATAAAGTTGTATCTGGCAAAGAAACAGTTACTTTCTACCATACAATGCAGAAATCAGGATACCTGCGTCACCTCCTTGTACGTAAGGCAAGAAAAACTGGCCAGATCCTTATAGACCTTATTACAACAACTCAGGAAGAGCATGACCTTACCCCGCTTAAAGATGCCCTTCTTAATCTTGACCTTGATGGTGAGATAGTAGGCTTCCTCCATACCAAAAATGACAGCCTTTCAGATGCTGTAGTAGACCAGGGAACAGATATCATTTATGGTCAGGATCACTTCACAGAAGAACTTCTTGGACTTAAATTTGATATATCACCATTTTCTTTCTTCCAGACCAATTCTCTTTCTGCAGAGGTGCTCTATGATACAGTAAGAGACTATGTCAAAGAAGGAATGAAAGAGCAGGGACGAGACAAGGCTCACATCCTGTACGACCTTTACTGCGGAACAGGAACCATATCACAGCTCATGTCTCCTGTTGCAGACAAGGTAATAGGTGTCGAAATCGTAGAAGAAGCCGTTGATGCTGCCAGAGAGAGCGTAAAACGCAATAATGTTGATAACTGCGAATTTATAGCAGGCGATGTCCTTAAAGTTCTTGATGAAATCAAGGAACGCCCTGACTACATAATCCTTGATCCCCCACGTGACGGAATCCACCCTAAGGCACTCAAGAAGATCATTGATTATGGTGTAGACCACATGGTATACGTATCCTGCAAGCCTACAAGCCTTCAAAGAGACCTTGTAGAACTTCAGGCAGCAGGCTATGTAATAGAACGTGCCTGCGCTGTAAATCAGTTCCCTTGCACTGTGCATGTAGAAACTATCGTGCTGCTCTCAAAGAAAAAAGTTTAATTATGCGGATTTGAAGGTAATTGATGTGGAAACAAATCGATTAGAATGGAAGTCCCCAATTTGAGTTTTTGCTAACGAATAATGAGATAGAAAACTGTAGGTTATTGTGATCAATGCCTGCAGTTTTTTGAAATAAATTGCTCTTGTAGAAAATATAGTGAAGCGGCTAAACGAGCAGGTAAAAAGGAATATCAGCAGATTTCCTGAAGATTTTATGTTTCAAATCGAACCGGAAGAGGTTCCGGATCGTTTAAAGTCGCAATTTGCGACTTTAAACGAAAACAATAATAAACGTGGAATGCATATGAAAAAGATGCCATATGCTTTTACGGAACAAGGAATTTACATGCTTGCAACGGTCTTGAAGGGAGATTTTAAAATGAATTATAAAGTTGTAGACAAAGAAAAGTATTATAGGAGCGGAGTATTTCGCCATTTTACGCAGGATTGCAAGTGCTCAACTTCTATGACAGCGAGAATAGATGTCACCGATCTTGCCGCTTATTCTAAACAAACAGACACTAAATTTTACATCAATTTTCTTTACGTCCTATCCAAAGTTCTGAATTCAAGAGACGATTACAAGATGGGGTATCTATGGGAGACAGAGGAGCTGATCTGTTATGACAGCATAAATCCCATACAGTATGTCTTCCACGAAGATACAGAAACCTGTACCCCTGTCTATACTACGTACACAGAAGATTATGAGGAGTTTTACCGTAATGCGGTAAGCGATGTTGAGAACGCCAAGAAAACAAGGGAATACGGACTAGACCTTATGAATCACCCCAACTGGTTTGATGCATCCTATATTTCATGGCTGTCATATGACTCGCTTAATGTCGAGCTTCCGGATGGCTTCCTGCATTTCCCTCCAATTATTAACTGGGGAAAATACAGGGAAGAAAACGGTAGACTTATGATGCCCGTGACAGTGCGCCTCAATCATGCGATAGCAGACGGCTTCCTTGTTGCGAATGTGTACAGACTCTTGGAAAAAGAAATGGCAGCATTGTGTAAAAAAATGTAACTCAAGCTTCATGTATATAAATAACCTAACTTTTTGTATATTTTATATATGTGAGAAGTTTTATTAAGTAAACAAAAAGCTTTGGAAGGATATTTACGCTATGGATAAAGAATGGTCTGAAAAGAATAAAGAAGTGCAGAGTTTTTTATCTAAAGAAAAAACTTATACTGATGCCATAGAGAAGTTGATAGCTTTCAGAGAAGAAATGTTCCAGCAGATCACATGGATCGTTGAAGGATATCCTGAAGAAGCTTTTTATCAGATGCCATTTGCAAATGCAAAAGGATATCACAGTAAGACGCTTGCATATTCCATATGGCACATTTTCAGAATCGAAGATATCGTGGCTCATGAGATGATTGCTGAGGATGAGCAGATACTATTCAAAGATGACTATACTAAAAAAATAGGTTCGCCTATCATTACAACCGGTAATGAACTTGCAGGTAAAGAGATCGCTGAGTTTTCAAAGAAACTGAATATACAAGAACTATACCTATATGCAAAGGCAGTAAAAGACGTGGGTGATCAGATCCTTAAGAATTTGCAGTTTAAAGATTTAAAGAAAAAATTCACTGACGAAACAAAGGCAAAGCTTATAAAGAGCGGATGCGTCAGCGAAGACGAAAATGCATTCTGGCTGATAGATTACTGGTGTGGTAAGGACATAAAAGGCCTAATCCAGATGCCCTTTTCTCGCCATTGGATCATGCACATAGAAGCCATGAGACGCATAAAAAACAAACTCTGCCTAATAGCCAGAAAAGGTGTTGATCCAACTGCTATCTGTGGACTATCATGTAATCACTGTTTTCTTTCTGAGTGGTGCGGAGGCTGCAGAACCAATTACAACGTATGTTCTTTTGCAACTTGCTCGGAAGGCAGGATTTGCCCGAATGTAAAGTGCTGCAATGAAAAGAATATAGATGGCTGCTATGAATGCAGTGAACTTGAAAACTGCCAAAAAGGCTTTTATGTTCCTACAAACGATGGTGCGAATGCAGCCAAGGCGCAGGCTTTGTACATACGAAAGTATGGCAAGAAAGAGTTCCTGAAAGTACAAGACAGACTACATGAAAAATTCGAATTTCAAAAGACACAGGAAATTCTCGGACAGAATTATAAAAAGGGATTGAAAATACTAGAAGAGTGTACGAGGGCTAAATGAAAATATGGATGTATGTTTTACTCAGCATTGTGGGATAGCCCCGATGCTGAGTTTTTAGATGGAGTGAATGACAATATATGACGGATTATGTGCCGTTTGTCGAATAAAAAGTGCTCTTCGTCGTATGATAAAATACAAATTCCATGCGGAGTGATATTATTATCATGGATTTTTGAGCTAAATTGGATGGAGGATAAGTTTAAAGGAATGAAAAAAAGATTAGTTATGAGTATTATGGCACTTACGCTTGTATGCCAGGGATGTGGCCAGCTATCACTTAGCATGGATAACTCAGACGAGGCTACATCAGATACAGGAGCGGACGAAGCGGCTTCTAAGGAAGACGAAGATAAAGAAGCAGATAAAGAAGATACAGAAGACAAGGCAGCAGAGAGCGCCGCTGATGACTCTTCAGATAGTGCTTCAACCGATTCAGAAAGCGCGGATGAAGAGACTGATTCAGATAACAGTAATGGAGATCTGGAGCTGACTGATACTTCTAAATTTGATGCCTTCCTTGACAATGAAGATAAAGTTATTTTTGATGAAGCGTACTACCTAAACGTTTCAACAGACATCTCATGCGGATTTGAAGATGGTAAAGAGTTTACTCTTGATGAGATAGTATCTAGAGCAGAAGAGCTTACCAAAATAACAAATGGCAATGATGGAGAGCCTGAAGTTACCACGCATTATATCGACTGTGGCCTTGATGGTGTGAGTGAACTGAAGGTAGACATCCATCTCCCGGGTGCCGAGGACGATAGATATAGCGATGGAGATGAATATTCTAATATCATCGTGATACAGGAATCTGAAGGTAAGCTTCTAGCAAAGTTCTATACACAGAGCGGCTACTACGATTCAACATTCATAAATGATCGAGGCTATATAAGTACTGGCGGTCCTGCATATTCTGGAATAGGGTCTGAGAGTGCAGGTTATCTGGATGGTGACTGCGAATTTTATTATTACTACGGCTGTGAGTATTTCCTTGAAACATACGATTATACAAACTATCAGGAGACAACAAACGGAAGGACCGTTGATACTTCAGAAGGAGACTGGTCCAATGTATATTTCGAGCAGTATTCTTTTGATATAGATGGCAAAGATTCTTTTACCGTATATACAATCTTTGATGGAGACTTCCCGCTGATCTACGAGGAGGACTATCCTGATGATAACCCATATATTAAAGCTCTTGATGACGCCGGAATAGAAGCAGTATCCTACGCTGAGCTTAAGTCCATGCTTGATAAAAGAAAAACTGAGATAGGATTATCATCTGAGGTAATGAATCACATAGAAGAATCACAAGAGATCGTCAACGCTATGCATAGATTTGATAGCATAATAAATGGCGATGAAACCTTCGCAGAACTTGATTCAATGGAAGAAGAAACATTTGAAGAATTCTGTGATTCGATTTCAGAAGCTGGCGAGCCGGAGATAAGGCGAGTCACCTATGTAGACCTCGACGGCCAGAACGGCAAGGAGCTGATCCTGGATCTTGGAACAAATGCAGGCGTATATCTGATCCTGTCACACATTGATGGCAAGTTCTATGGCGTCATGACAACAACAAGATGCTTCGAAGAACTTCAGAATGATGGAACCTACATGGGAAGCGGTGGAATCAGCGATTCCTATTACAATAAAATGACAATCACAAAAAGCTCATATACAGAAGATATAGTTGCAGAGTATCATGATGATGTATTCACAGTAGATGGTGAAGAAGTAGATGACTATGAAGGCTGGCTTTCCGAGAACTTCTCTGATCCGGCTTATTGGTGGGAAAATAAATAAATAACAAATCATAGATCATAAAGCTTCCCTGTAGGGGAGCTTTTTCATGAATGAAAAATTAGCAAGGAAAGATCATAGAAGATGATAATCAACACCGGTCAGCGCACGGATATTCCGGCGTTCTATCCAAAATGGTTTGCCAACAGAATAAAAGAAGGCTATGTCTGTGTCAGGAATCCCTACAATCCCACGCAGGTTAGCCGCTACCAGCTAAGGCCTGACCTGGTAGATGTAATTGGCTTTTGTTCCAAGAATCCCGAGCCCTTTTTTCCATATCTTGATCTGGTAAAAGAGTTTGGGCAGTTCTGGTATGTAACAATAACCCCCTATGGAAAAGATATAGAGCCGGGAGTTCCTGACAAAGAGCATGTTCTGGGATCTTTCAAATACCTTTCGAAGAGAGTAGGCATAAAATCAATCGGGTGGCGCTATGATCCAATATTTGTAAGCGAGAAATATACAGTAGATTTCCATCTTAACGCCTTTGACAAAATGGCAAGGGAACTGGACGGCTACACCAATGTAGTAGTGATCAGCTTTATTGACTTATATGAGAAGGTCAAAAGAAACTTTCCGGAAGTCAGGACAGTGCCTGAGAAGGACAGGCTTATTCTTGGACAGGAGATAATTAAAATAGCATCTGCGCATGGAATGGTGGTGAAGCCCTGCGGAGAAGGCACTTTTCTTGAAAAATACGGCGCGGACTGCAGCGGCTGTATGACAATATCCCAGTACGAAAGCGCTATAGGCAAAAGAATCATCGCACCTAAAACAAAACCCTCCAGAAAAGAGTGTGCATGCTATCTTTCAGGGGATATCGGAGCTTACGATACCTGTGCTCATTTTTGCAGATACTGCTACGCCAACAATGATCTGGATATGGTTGCCCGAAACAGGAAAAAGCATGATCCGGATTCACCTTTTCTTATAGGCAGTTACAGACCTGATGATGTGATCCACGATGTGCCTCAAAAATCATGGATAGATGGGCAGATGAGTATTTTTGATTTTATATAGAATGACTTTTGTTTTTTTAAATTATTAGCCAATTCCAATACACTCCATACATATATTTGCTGCCTTGCGATATACAGTCCTTACTTCTCCTCTGTATACGCCAAATATCAAGGAGGATACTGATGCGATCAGCAGGATCACTGTTACCCAGATAGGTACTTTTCTTTTATTGTCCATGTAAATCTCCAACGCACACAAGCAGCAACTAATTATTTTCCCACTCCTATATATTCTTGATTGAAGTGTTCAAGAATAAAAAAGTAATGGACAATTAGTTGCTGCCGGTTTTATTTTATGATTCTATTATTTTATTACAATTAGTTTACAGCTGCCAGAGCTTCCTCGATGTAAGCTTCCCACTCTTCCTTACTGTGAGAACCAACAATAGGACTTGTAAGAAGACGTCCTTCGGAATCAACAAAGAATGTAGTAGGATATGCTGTAAGCTGAGCATAAGTTCTGAGCTCAACACTTGCGATGAGAATAGGATACTCAACACCTGTATCTTCAATGATATCCAGAGCATCAAGAACGATATCTTCCTGATAGTTGCCTTCTGAATCATATACATCGCAGGTCATACCAACGATCTCAAAGCCCTGATCCTTGTATTCCTGTTCAATCTCAGCAAGATAAGGCATCTCGTTGATGCAAGGTCCGCAGAAAGTGCCCCAGAAGTTGATCATTGTTACCTTGTTGGAAGAAATATAATCGCCGGATTTAACAGTGTTGCCATCAAGATCTGTTAATTCAAAATTAAGAAGAGCTTCGTTGTCGAAGTCATCTGCTCCAAGAGCTTCAGGAATAAGGAAATCAACAAAAGTGATATTATCGATCAGCTCTGATGAATATGATAAAAACTCAATGTACTCAGCTTTTCTGTCTTCATCAAGATCAGCCAGAACGTTTTCATCAAAGTATGATGAATCACCTTCATACCAGGTATCTTCTCTATAAGCATAGTAGTTAAATCCTCCATTGCTGCCAAGATCAGCAACAACGTCTGTAGTAATGCCATAGTCCTCATAGACAAGATCCTCAACATTTACAGGATTGACATCTGCTTCGAGATCAACGATCTCATATCCTGTGTTATCAGGGTCATCCGGATTGATCCAGTAAATACTTGCATATCCAAACTCATCAGTTACAGAACCTCTGATACCAATACTGTCAGCCTTGTCCTTGAGCTCTTCAGGAACCTCGATCACAACACCAAGACCTGAAAGATCGATCTGACCATCAACTACACTGGCAGTAAACTTTCCATACTTCCACTGAGGAAGATCTGAAGCCTCTTCGACTGACGCTGAGCTGTCTGCTTCGTTTGCAACAACATCAGAGCTACTTTGAGTACTAGCAGCTTTTACATCACTCTCGTTGGATTCGTTTCCGCATCCCGTGAGCACAGCTGCAGCTATAGTGCCTGTAAGAACTAGTGATATTATTTTTTTCATAATAGTTTCCTCCTGTCCGAATTTAAGCCTTATTATCGCACCAACACTGGGATTTGACTACAATAAAATAATATATATTAGTTATAAGTTTTAGCTATAACAGATAAACATAACCCATTCATCGTCTCAAAATGATGTGATCCACGATGTGCCTCAAAAATCGTGGATTGATGGGCAGATGAATATATTTGATTATTTGAAGATAGACTAGAAAGGCGCCGGAATTCTGCGCCTTTTGCATTTATCTTATCATTTGCGTTTAGCGAATGATAAGATAAATGATAAGATAAATGATAAGATAAATGATAAGATAAATGATAAGATAAATGATA
>CAMVNV010000042.1 GCA_947168935.1 uncultured Butyrivibrio sp.
AAATATTTTCAATATATAGTATTCCATCTTTTTGAAATCGGACTGTCTGCAATGATTCTGTATAATATCCAACGAAAAATCTCTAACAAAAGAAAAGCCAGAAAATACGTTAAGGTACTCGCTTTATGCCTGTCTCTTCTTACAGCAGACCTTATACGCTATTTGGTTCTTAGTTTTACTGATAATGAAGGCTCTGTGATCAACAGGATCTTTTATGGTATATATCTGGTAACACTCGTGATCACAGTTTCCTACATGGCTGTATATGCGTATTTTTACCTGGATATAGAGATTCGTCACAGAAACAGGATGCTGAAAAAGACAATAGAAGATGCGATCTGTATTATGCCTTCGGTTTTTCTTGTAGCAGTTGCTTTTGTTGATAAGACTCAGATTATTACCATGGCTCTTGTACTTTTATACCTGATGGCTTTATACATTGATAATCAGAATGAGCTTATATCTCTTGATCCTCTTACAAGGCTTAATAACAGAAATGAGCTTACAGGCTATCTTTGGTACAAACTTTCAACACCAATGCGAGGAAGGATATGTCTTCTTATGATGGACATGAACAGATTTAAGTCCATCAATGATACCTATGGCCACGTAGAAGGAGACCAGGCACTTATCGCAGTTGCATCCTGCCTTAAGAAAGCCTGCGGAGGAATTCCGGGAAGACCCTTTATCGCAAGATACGGCGGTGATGAATTTATCGTAGTAATGGAAACAGAATCGGATCTTGATGTTGAGCATCTATGTGATTACATTCACATGACTCTGGCAGTTGAGAACCACAGGCTGAAAAAGCCCTACAATCTTAGTATATCGATCGGCTGGGTGCGTAACGAGCAGAATAACAGGTCCATAAAAAAGCTCCTTCGCCGTGCTGATATAGAGCTTTATGAAAAGAAGCGTCAGTTCAAAGAAAGAGAACGTACTGCATGATCGGAAAGAAAACGGAGGACGATCTGTAGTGCTAAGGGGAAAGGAGGATAGCCGGTAGCGATCCGGCAACGTATAGCCTATAAGAAAATGAGACAAGGAAACAGCATTAAAATGTAATGTTTCCCTAGGATTTTGTATAGGGAGGAAACCGGGGATATTAAAAGTGCAGTATAGGTGGTCCGTAATCCAGCGCGGAAATGTTCAAATGTAACAAACTTGCCTAAAAGCACTAAAATAATATCCTCACAGTCTAAAGTTAATTGGGGTTCGGCCGATAAATGTAGTAGAAATAGAAGTAGGGTTCGCGTTGGAGACAAGGAGGTCAGCGAGCTACCGGCCAGGCGCAAAGCCCGGCACAAAATTTGAGGTCCAAAAGAACTCCCCGGAAAGGAGAAAGCAATGCGTATTGAAGCTTACAACCAGGTACAACAGGTTTATAACAAACCAAAAGTACAGCACACTGGAAAGACCGAGAAGGCTACAAAGACAGATAATGTCCAGATTTCTTCATTAGGTAAAGATATCCAGGTTGCTAAGCAGGCAGTGAAGAATGCACCAGACATTAGAGAGGACATCGTTGCTCCTCTCAAAGAGAAGGTACAGAACGGCACATACGATGTCAGCGCAGATAAGTTTGCTGACAAGATGCTTGCAGAATTTGCATAAAAGATTATAAAAAAGCGTAAGGAGATAACCCCATGGCGAGTCTGATGGAAGATCTGATAGAGGTTTTGAATCAGGAATGTAAACAATATGACGAGCTTTTGGGATTATCGAGTAAGAAGACACCGGTCATAGCAGCCGGTGATCTTGAGAAACTTTCGCAGATCACGGATGAGGAGCAAATTGCCGTAGGCAAGATCCAAAAGCTGGAAAAGCGTAGGATCGAAGTTATGACGGATATTGCTAATGTATTGAACAAGGATGTCAAGACATTGAAACTGACCGAATTGGTTCGCATGCTGGATAAGCGGCCATCGGAGCAAAAACAACTGGCACAGGTTAGAGACAAGCTTAAGAGCATCTCACAACATGTCAGGATTGTTAACAGCCAGAATCAAGAATTACTTGAAGGTTCTCTTGAAATGGTTCAGTTCGAAATGAACATCCTGCAACAGGCAGGCAGTGCTCCTGAGACGGCTAATTATAATAAAACAGCAGGAACCTTAGGTTCCCTTATAGGAACGAACTCGGGCAGATTCGATGCCAGGCAGTGATAGCCACCCTAGTGGGATCATCGCCGGACGTTTCACTCGGTAGTTCACAAAAGCAGACAACACTTCGGTGTGTCTGCTTTTTTAATACCTTGAACTACTATAAATAGATTCTTTTATCGGAGAAAAGACCTATGTTAATGGCTAACCTGTATGTCGGTGTATCCGGCCTTCAAACTTCACAAAATGCACTTAATACAACGGCTCATAACCTTGCCAATATTGGTACAGAAGGATATACACGTCAGCAGGTATCACTTGGTGACAGAAGATATCAGCTTATCGATATCAAACCTGCAATAGCTCACAAGCAGACAGGTCTTGGTGTTGCATATGTTAACTGTAAGCAGGTAAGAAGTATGTTCCTTGATGCTTCCTACAGACTTGAAAGCGGAAGAAGCGAATTTTATGACATATCATACGAAACACTTGAACAGGTAGAAGATCTCCTTCAGGAAATGAACGGCGCGGAATTTGCAGATAACCTTACCAACCTCTGGGTTCAGGTACAGGAAATGGCAAAGGATCCTACAAGCGCGGTAAATCAGGCGGCATTTGTAAATAGATGCGCAGAATTTGTTGAAAGCGCAAAGGCAGTATACAAGGGATTCGTAGAATATCAGGAAAATCTGAACAAGCAGGTTAAGACACTAGTAGATGAAATAAACGATATTGGTGATGGAATAAGAGAACTCAATCAGAAGATCGTAGCTATAGAATCAGGCTATGTAGAGCATGCAAATGATCTTCGTGATACAAGAAACAGTCTTTTGGACAGACTTGGAGAACTTGGAAATATAACTTACGAAGAAGACATTTTTGGAAATGTTCTCGTAAATTTCGAAGGAACACAGTTCGTTCTTTCAGATAATGTCCATCACCTTGGATGTGATATTGATGAAAGCCCATGTAATTACTACACAGTTTATTGGGAATATGCAGCAAAAAGATATGAAGATGAAGAAGGGAATACCGTTCTTGACATAAGCGGAGCTCATGTTTACGACCTCACTAAAACAGTATCTTCTCAGCTCAATACTGATGTTGGGGAGCTACGTTCAACACTTCTTGCAAGAGGTGACCACAACGCAACCTATCACGACATAACAGATGATGAGACTGGAGTATATTACAACAAGAATATAGCACAGTCTGTGATCATGAACATCGAAGCTGAGTTTGATCAGATGTTCCATAACATTGTATCAGCTATCAATGAAGTGTACGAAAATGCAGCAAGTAATCCAGCCACGCTGCAGAATCTTCGAGACGGAAAAGCTACAGCTAATCCGGCAGATTATGTAATGTTCAACATGATAGATGATGACGACGCTCTTATTTATGACATTGATTCTGATCACACAGCAGGTAATAACATAACAGGTCTTACGATCGTAAATACAGAGGTTAATGAAACTCTTCTTCAGACTCCTACACTCAATACATTTGTAACTATCGAAGGAGAAGAAGATACAGCTGCAGCAACAGCCCTCAAGGAAGTATTTACAGACGCAAGATATGTACTTAATCCCAATGTAGCAACAAGAATAGACCTTCTGGAATACTACGACGCACTGATAGCTCAGGTTGCTAACACAGGAAGCATTAACAAAGCGTTATCAGAGAATCAGACAATTACTGTTAACACCATAGATGCAGCAAGAGAGCAGATAGTTGGCGTATCCAGTGATGAAGAGCTTGAGTTTATGATCGAGTTCCAGAATGCTTATAACGCAGCAAGTAGATTTATAAATGTAGTAAATGAAATGCTTGAACATGTGATTACATCTCTTGGTCACTAATCAGATGTAAAGAAAGGACCGACAATATGCCATCACAATTTTTTGGACTGAATATAGCAGCATCGGGTTTAAGAGCCGCTAATGCAGCTATGAACACAACAGCAAATAACATATCGAACTGTAATACTGATGGTTATTCCAGGCAGAAGGTTCAGCAGGAAGCAGCAGATGCGCTTAGAGTATTTACTACATATGGATGTGCCGGAGCAGGTGTTGATACTGTAGCGATCGAAAGAGTCAGAGATGAATTCTATGACCAGAGATATCGTGATAACGAAAAGCTTTATGGTGAGTATTCTCAGAAGAATTATTATCAGAGTCTTATCGAACAGTATTACAACGATAATGGTGCAACAGGCTTTTCCACTCTTTTCTCAAAGATGCAGGCCAATCTCCAGTCGGTTATGACGGCAGCAGGAACAACAACAACCAAGGCTACATATGTAGCATCAATGACTGCTATAACAGATTATTTCAACACAATGTCAATAAATCTTCAGAATCTGCAAAATGATCTTAATCAGGAGATAAAGACAACATGTGATGCTATCAATTCTATAGCAGAAGAAGTTGCAAGCTTAAATCAGCAGATCAATATCATAGAGATGACAGGCACAACAGCCAATGATCTTAGAGATACAAGAGACCTCCTTATTGATCACCTTTCAGAGTATGTAACAGTTAAGGTTAAAGAAACTGATGTCATAGATGAAAATGATCCTGAAAGAGATACAGGCGCAACAAGATTCGAAGTGTGGATCGCAGGTGGTACGTGTCTGGTTGATACATACAGCTACAATAAGCTGGCATGTATAGCAAGAGATGATGATGAATTTATAAACCAAACAGATATTACCGGTCTGTATGATATCAAGGTAGTAAGAAGTAATTACGAAGAGGGAAGCGGCAAGTACATAAGCAATTTCGATCTTGATAATGCCAATATGGGCGGTAAGTTATATGGCCTTATTCAGATGAGAGATGGTAACAACCAGAAATTCTTTAATGGTACTAGCGGAGCATGGAATCCTCTTACTCATACAATGTCAGTTACAGTAAGTAATGACTATCTTAAGGACATGGCCCAGTGCTCACTTCCTGCGCAGGGAGTTATCCAGATTGGTGCCAGAACCTATGAATATACAGGTTGGACCTATGATGGTGACAGTACATATACTTTTACCCTTGATGATACAGATGATGAGACAGGTCGTGCAGTTGATTTTTCCAGACTTCAGTCAAGAACTTATGATACGGTCAATGTGGGAAAATCAATAGATTATCAGGGAGTGCCTTATTATCAGTCTCAGATGAATGAGTGGATAAGGAACTTCGCAAGAGAAGTTAATAACATTACAACAACAGGTTATACATCCACCGGAGAAGATGGATGCTACATGCTTACAGGTGACAGAACTGTATCAAGTAACACATCACCAGCCCAGTATACATTCGAGGAACTGACAACTACCAACTACGGATATTACTATCTGACAGCTGACAACTTCGCAGTATATTCTGCAATGGAGCATAACTCCAATCTTCTTGCAACCAAGGCAGATATCACCGAAGGTGATGATGAATTTGGTAATATCGATAAGCTTGGAGATATGTTCAATTCCAAAGAAGTTTTCAGAGGAGCAACATCAGGAGAATTCCTTGATAAGATCCTTGCAGATGCAGCCCTTAACACAAGTAATGCATCTACTATGGAAAAAACCTATGATGCACTCAGAAATACAATCGATAACCAGAGACTTTCTGTAGCGGGTGTTGATGAAGACGAAGAAGCAGCAAATCTGGTAAAGTTCCAGAATGCATATACACTTAGTTCAAAAGTAGTACAGACACTGACGGAGATGTACGATCAGCTTATTCTAAACACCGGAGTTTAAGGAGATTAAAACACTGTAGGTGTTTTAATCTCTAGACGTCAATTTCTTCGAAATTGACGTCCATGGTAAAAAAGCAAAGATGGCAAATTCATTAAAAATGAATTTGGCGTCCGTGGTGATAAAAGTGAAAACACTTTTATCACTAGACATCAAATTTGATAAATTTGATGTCCGGAGATTATGGCAAGCTAAACGGGGACGAAGGCATATGGAGGTTTTATATGCGAATTACTAACAAGATAATGCACAACAACTCAATCTATAACATCAATAATAACAAGGTCGCTGAGGATGATCTTAATACTCAGATAGCTACAGGCAAAAAGATCACAAGACCATCTGATGATCCTGTTATTGCCATCAGAGCTCTTCGCCTTCGAAGTAATGTAACAGAGCTGACTCAGTACTACGAAAAAAATGCATCAGATGCAGAAAGCTGGCTGAACGTAACAGAGGATGCTCTTTCAACTATCACAGATGTACTTACAGCAATGATCCAACAGTGCAATAAGGGTGTAAACCAATACGAAACTCTTGATGATATTGATACTATTCTTACAGAACTTAGTGCTCTTTCTGATGAGTATTATTCAACAGGTAATGAGGATTATGCCGGAAGATATATTTTTACAGGTTATAGAACCCAGCAGTCACTTACCTTTAAAGATGATGAGAGTACTCAGTATATAAAGCTTCACGATGAATTTAATGCAAATGATATAGATACTTCTCAGAGAGTTATCGGTGCATACACACTTGCAGCAAGTGATAATACTTTCCCGGCAGAAAGTGATATGTCAGATTGCTATGTAGGTCGTATCCGCCTTTCTTATGACAATGTTGATCCGGATATCAGCAATGTATCAGTAAGATATCGTACTACTATGACTGTTCCGGCGACATCTATCCTGTCAACATCAAAGACAGAAGATACAGTTTATATGACCTACAAGGACGGGGATGGAATTACCCGTAAGGTTAATATCTCAACATATTCTGATAATAAAGTTACTGTTACAGAAGCAGACGGTTCAGTAACAACCTACAGCGCCAAGATCAATGACGATTATGGATATACGATTACTGGTGAAAACACAATGTTTGGCCCGTTTTCCATGACTCTTAACCAGAACGGCGTAGCAACAGCAACTGATATTGATGTTGACATCAACGGAACAGATCTTACCATCAAGTATACTGATGCTTCAGGAAGCCCAAGGGAAGCTCGGGTTAGTACACTTCAGTCTTCAACAATAACTGAAACTAACGGCTCAACAACAACTTATTCCATTACTTCTGAAGATGATGGCGGATACACGATCAAGGCAGTAAACTCTGCATCAGGTACAAGTCTTTTTACAGTAGATCATAATGGTAAGGTTAAGGCATATGATATTACAGCAACAGTCGCTGATGCTGCACTTTCTACCTTCAATTTTACAGTTGATGGAGAGCAGACAACGATACAGGTTCCTCTGACAGGTGCGTCAGATGCTCCTTATGAAGTTGATGTATACGACCTTGCAGGAAATGCTTATTCAATGACTGTTAATACAGATGGAACATATCAGATAAGTAATGATAGTTCACTCATTGAATCAGGTGAAAATATAAATGTTGTAAACCTTTCTTCAAACGGAAGTGTACACAGTTCATACGTTGAGACAGTAATTAAGCCAGGCGTACTTAATGCACCAAGTCTTCCAAAGGTTATAGATTCTACAACAACAGAAGATATCATTGATGATATTTATGCTGCGCTTGCTAAAGATACAGAAAATGAGTGCTTCTGCATCAATTCCTATACAGGAGAGATACTTCTTTCTGCAAAATTAAAAGAAAAACTGGAATCACTTACAGATATAACCAATGCAAATAATATTAACGTATTGTATGATAAATCTTCCTGGCTTGCAGGTGACACAAGACCTGAAAACCTTATGAAGTGCACCAATATTGATGATGGCGTAACGGTAGTCTATAACGGCGGTAACTCCAATCACATCATGCAGTACGATGTTGGATATGGACAGACGATAGATGTAAATACAACTGCTGACGAAGTCTTCACAACAACTGTAAGACGCGATGTTGAAGATCTTAAGAGACTTGTCAGCAATATGAGAAATGTCAGTACCATGATGGATACTATGAAAAGCAATCTTTCAGTAACGACAGATGAAAATGCTATCGCAGATATTAAGAGGGAGATGGCAGCAGCTCAGAAGGCATATGACTATATGAAGGAAGAGCTGAAAGATATGTTTGGCAAAAAGATCACAACAATGCAGGAGGCTCTCGATAAGGCTAATGTTGCGGTTACAGAAAATGGTACCAGATCAAGCCGCCTTTCAATGACGCAGCTCAGGCTTCAGAATCCGCTTACAACGTTTAAGACTCTTCAGAGTGATAATGAAGATATTGATCTGGCAGAAACAGCTACAAATCTTTCTACAGCAGAACTTATATATCAGGCATCACTAATGGCTACAAGTAAGATCATGAAGGAATCACTCATGAACTACATCTGATAACATAGAAATGCATCCATGCATTTCTAAACATGTTTAGATTACATCCTGTAATCCGGGCACATAGAAATGCATCCATGCATTTCTAAACATGTTTAGATTACACCCCGTAATCAAAAGTTTTAAAAAGGGGTTATGATTTTTGTTAAAAATACCGAAATAGGTTTTGAATTAGTATAAATTTAATTTATTTACTATAATTTCTTTTCTCTTGGCCCAAATTTAAGGCCTTACGAAAGTGGAGGAAATCATGAAACTTACAACAAAAATTTTCGGTGAAACTGAGATCAGTGATGACAAGATACTTACATTTCCAAAGGGAATCATTGGTTTCCCAGATCTTACACGCTTCGCGCTGATGTATGACAAAGAGAAAGAAAGTCATAATATTCAATGGCTTCAGTCACTTGACGAGCCAGCATTTGCGATGCCTGTAATGGATCCTCTTCATGTTCAGGAAGACTATAATCCTGAAGTTGAAGATGACGTTCTTGAGGATATAAAACCTATCTCAGATGAAAACATGCTTGTTCTTGTAACACTGACGGTTCCTCATGACCTCACAAAGATGACAGCTAATCTCAAAGGACCTTTTATCATTAATGCTGATACTCGCAAGGGTTGTCAGGTTATTCTTGATGATGATAAATATCAGATCAAATTCCCGATATATGACATTCTCAAGAAGATGAAAGATGCAAATGAGAAAAAGGCTTAAACTGAAGGCTGCCTGATATTTTTCTGGATTTTTGTGCCAAAAAATCGTTGCACATTTGCCCTGCCACGTGTTAAGATTAAGCGGGTATGGGAAGTATTTTTGCATCAAGAAAAAGTCAGAAGTCACGGAGGGACGTCATATGTTAGCATTATCCAGAAAAAAGAACGAAGCTATCATCGTCAACAACAATATAGAAATAACTGTTCTCGAGATCCGTGGAGATCAGGTAAAACTTGGAATTGCTGCACCAAAAGAAATTCCGATCTATCGTCAGGAAGTATATGCACAGATTCAGGCTGAGAATAAGAAAGCTACTGAGACTGCAGGTGCTAATCTTGATGAACTTAACAAACTTATGTAATTGATATTATGCAAGAGCTGTTGCCTTAATGGCAGCAGCTTTTTTTATGTAATAGCTGGAACTGCGTGATAGGTGAATAGTATATCGATAATATTTAATGTATAATTAAACTATCAAGCATATTTTTAGCTGTCTAATGCTAAGAGTACAGATATTACGTGATCTGGAAGTGGATTTTGTTTAAAAAGGACTATTCATATGAAAGAACCTGTAATAGATAAAAAAGCATATATAGCCGCCTCTGCTGATGTGTGCGGAGATGTGACTATAGGACCTATGTGCAGCGTATGGAATCATGCGACTATAAGGGGAGACAGAGATTCTATCACTATTGGAGAAGGGTCCAATATTCAGGACAATGCGGTTGTTCATGAAGAAAAAGGTCTTCCTGTTACTATTGGTAAATACGTGACAGTGGGCCATAGTGCTATAGTTCATGGTTCTTTTATTGACGATTATACTCTTATTGGTATGCATGCGACTATAATGAATGGCTGTCACATAGGTAAGAACTGTATTATCGGGGCAGGGGCGCTTCTTACGGAGAATACGGTTATACCGGATGACAGTCTGGTCATAGGTATGCCGGCTAAAGTCGTAAAAAAGGTTTCAGATGAGCAGAAAGCGCACTTTAAAGATAACGCACTTAGGTATGTTGAAGAGGCAATGAATCTTATCTGACCATTTATGGAGGGCTGTTATGCAGATTGGAATAATGGGAACGGGTAAAACTGCTGAAATAATTGCGCAGGCTGTTGCAGCTAGCAGAAACTTTGATCTGACTTGTGTCTATGATACCCAGATTGATGAAGCTTTGGCATTTGCAAAAAGATTTCATGCAGGTACTTCAACTTTTGATCTTGATGTCGTAGCAGGAAGCTGTGACATGGTCTATATTTCTGCCGAAAACAATTGCAGAGAAGAACTTGTCAAAAAGATGCTTGATGAAGGTAAGCATATTTTGTGTCAGGCACCTATTTCCATGTCAAAAAGGACGGCAGAAGATCTGTATGATCTGGCGAATGATAAGGGTCTTGTTCTTATGGAAACGACCGGAAGTCTTTATACACCCGGTTTTGCAAAACTTATTGAGATACTCAAAAGCGGCGTGATCGGAAGCGTTATGGATATCGAAGCTTCTTTTTCCAGACTGATCCCTACTAACGAAAGAGAGCATACCTTCCCTGAGGGAGGAAGCTTTGAGACCTTTGGAAACTTTGTCCTTGCACCGGTACTAAGGATTCTTGGGACGCAGTATAAGGATATAACTATTAATGCTGTATACGGATTGAATGGAATAGATACATATACTAAAGTGACTTTGAAATATGATCATTCGCAGGCTACTGTAAAGACTGCAATAGCTGTTATGAGTGATGATGCTCTTACTATCACGGGATCCATGGGATGTATTTATGTTAAGTCGCCGTGGTATCTTATGCGTAAATTTACCATCAAATCCTATGATGATAAGAATAACGACACGGTTTACTGCGATTGTAATGGCGATGGTTTTTGTTATGATCTTGGTGAATTCGGGAGAAGGGTTGCTGCGATCGGGAGAAATCATCTGACTGATCATATGTCTGAGAATAATTATGAAGAGGTGAGAAAACAGGTTGTATGTGCGGATTCTTATACTCTTCTTACAACCAAAGAAAGTCTTGCTGCTACAGCTATTATTGAGAAGTTTGTAAGCCAGAGACATGCACAGGGCAAAAGGAAAGAAGTCAAGATCTGGGCTCACAGGGGATGCAGTATGGCCTATCCTGAGAACACTCTGGAGGCTTTTGAGGCAGCAGCCAATCTTCCCGGTATTACCGGAATTGAGACGGATGTACAGCTTTCCAAGGACGGAGAAGTTGTTGTGTTCCATGATGAGCATACAGGCAGGGTTACTGATGGAACAAGGAATATTAAGGATTATACGCTTGCTGAGCTGAAACAGCTTCATATTCAGGCAGGAGGCGGTGAGACAACAACTATTCCTACTCTTAAAGAAATGTTAGAGCTTCTTAAGCCTTACTGTGAGGAGAACGGACTTCTTATCAATATTGAGCTTAAAACAAGTGTTGTAAGGTATCCTGGAATTGAACAGAAGGTCCTTGATATTGTTAGAGAATATGGGCTTGAAAAATATATTGTGTATTCTTCATTCCTTGCTGATTCTATTAAGCTTATTAAAGAGCTTTTGCCATCTGCTAAGACGGGAATGCTTTCTGGTACTATGGAAGGATGTATTCAGGGAGCAATATTCGCAGACGCTGATGCTCTTCACCCATGGATAGGCGGCCTTAATGCAAAGGGCGAAGGGAAACTTGAGGATGCGCAGGTACGTGCCTGGAATATGGAAGAGCCTTTTTTCCATGATGGACGAGTATTAAAAGAAAAGGACATGGGGAAATATTCAGAGTTTGGTGTAACCGACATTATTACCAACGTTCCGGAGGTTTATCTTAAGGAACAAATATAGGTATTGCCTCTTTTTGAAGGCATTTTGAAAAACAAAATTTGTTGATTATTAACTTCTTTAAAAAAAATTAAAAGTATGATATTATAAATTATGTTTTCAGAAAATTTTCGTAACTTTTTCGCTGGACGATCTACAGCTGTTATAATGGCTGTTTTATAAGGCGGGTTTTTACGAAGATGTTCTACAGCAGAATTTATTTTTCCAGGGAGATTATTATGAATTACGATTATCTTGTTGTAGGTGCAGGTCTTTATGGCTGCGTATTTGCGCACGAAGCTGCAAAGACAGGTAAGAAGTGTCTTGTAATCGACAAAAGGGATACTATAGCTGGTAATGTTCATACCAGTGAGTCTATGGGGATTCAGGTTCATGATTATGGTGCACATATTTTTCATACATCTGATGAAGAGGTGTGGCAGTATGTTCAGAAGTTTGCGCACTTCAATAATTATGTAAATTCTCCAATGGCTGTTTATAAGGATGAGCTTTATAACCTTCCTTTTAACATGAATACTTTTTCCAAGATGTGGGGGATCAGAACTCCTGAAGAGGCTCAGAAGATTATCGGAGAGCAGAGCCGCGAAGCTATCATAGAGATATTAAAAAAGCGTGGTGTGTCTGAACCGACTGACTATGATATTCAGAATTTTGAGGCTGATAACCTTGAAGAGCAGGGCCTTTCTCTTGCGGGCAAAGATGTTTTTGAAAAACTTGTAAAAGGATACACAGAAAAGCAGTGGGGCAGAAGCTGCGATGAGCTTCCTGCTTTTATTATTAAGCGTCTTCCTTTCAGATTTATATATGATAATAACTATTTTAATGATCCATATCAGGGAATTCCTGTAGGCGGATATACTGCAATGTGTGAAAGACTTCTTGGTATGCGTGATGACATGGGCGGACAGATCTGCGGAATTCAGGCTCATGAGAATATTACGGTTCAGCTTTCTACTGACTTCTTTGAATTTGTTGATATGAAAAAACAAAGACCTGGAAGACAGATCACTGCTAATAATGGCGATACATTTGATAAGATCGTATATACAGGTATGATCGATGAGTTCTTTGATTATGAACTTGGAAATCTTGAGTACAGATCCCTTAGATTTGAGACTAAAGAGCTTCCTGAAGTTGATAACTATCAGGGTAATGCGGTTATCAATTACACAGAAAGAGAAGTTCCTTATACAAGGATCATCGAGCACAAGCACTTTGAGTTTGGCAAGGGAAGAGGAACTGTAATTACAAAAGAGTATCCTTCAGAGTGGAAGCCTGGTGATGAACCTTACTATCCTATGAACAATGACAGGAACAATCTTTTGTTTGCAAGATATCAGAATAAGGCATCTAACTGGACTCAGGTAATATTTGGCGGCCGCCTTGGTCAGTACAAATATTTCAATATGGACCAGGTCGTAAGACAGGCCCTTGATGCAGTTAAGGCACAGTAACAGCTGAATAAACAAATAAAAAAGCCATGTGGAAGATCCTCACGGATCATTCACATGGCTTTTTGGTATTTCTAATACCGGCTACAGGATGTAGCCTAGACATGTTCAGAAATACAGGGATGTATTTCTATGTCAGGTTACAGGATGTAACCTAGACGCGTTTAGAAATGCACGGATGCATTTCTGCGTCAGCAGTAATTATTGAACATCATTCCGGAATACTCACTGGTCACATAAGGATTAGCATATTCGTGACCAGGATTCTTATAGTTAACGATAGGTCTTTGTGTAAACTTCATAGGATCCAGCATTATCTCTTTGCTGATACCCTTTAAGTTATCTGCAAATTCTTTTACAGGAACCATAAGCTTGGAAGGATCATCGGAAGTCTGCTGGAGCTTTCTAAGAGCCTCTTCATCAAGTCCAAGATTTCCGTTTTCAAGCTGGCTTATTCCTATCTCTTCCAGTCCGGACTTGTGCTGTGAAGCTACAGATTTAATAGATGCCTGCATCTTAGCTCTTGCCTGTACGTTATCATTGGACTGCGATACGGAATCAAGGAAGTTATTATAACTTGCAACAAGATTCTTGACGTTCTCAACAAGGGCGTCATTATCTGATTTAACACCAATGTGTATAGGTCCATTTTCGCCTGTTGGCTCTTTTAATTCTATTTCATAAACAGATGCTACAGTAAAGTGATTGGACTGGGAAGTATGCGAATCTGTTCCAATTGTAAACTGTGCTGTGGTAGGCTCAACGCTTGTCTTATCTATGCCAAAATATGGAACGATTCCATGACGTGGGCTGTTTAGAGCATCACGTATATCAAACTGTTTGGACTGATCGCTGCGCTGAGTTTTTTGTGAAGCCCTTATTTCTATAGCGTTTTCACCATTTTCATTACTTATAACTTCAGCTTCTAAAGTTACACCTGATTTATTGATAAGCCTTGAAATTCTTTGTTGGAGTTCAAGGTTTGTATCATTTGCTCCGATAGAGAACTGGAATTCAAAACTCTGTTCGCCAATCTTAGCATCGAAGAAATAACTTCCTTCTTCAAGCGTAGTCTTGGTATTTGGAAGGAAATTACCTGTGTTGACCTGAGATCTGGCAAGTCTTTCTACGGTTATATCAAAGGATGGCGGATCTGCTTCTGAAGAACCGATATAAGTTGCTGTTACGGCATCATTATTAGACGAAAAAGCTACTTTGGTATTAAAGTCGCTGTTTTCGCCGTCGCCTTTAAGTGCCGCCAGATCACCCTGCAATTTGCGCGCACATTCCTTGAACGCAATAGCAGTTTCCTCGTTAACGCTATCCTGTTTCAGAAGATAAAGAGGGGAATCTTTGTTAATACGGACAATCGATTTATAGATATCTTTAAGCTCATCTTTTTTATGAGAATCAGCTTTAGTGATATCATTCGATGCATAAGATGTCAGAAAATGGTTATATATGCCATTTGACATTATATTATTTGCCATATATGATGCCCTCCTTTCTTCCATGATTGATGCAAGGTAGATTTATAAAAAATCTTCAGCCTATATCCTTTCTTCTGGCTGATACGTCTCGCTCTTCCTTTAGCGATTTCCTTGCTGGGCAAGCCATTTTGGCTATAAATATACTTTTACTTACTATGATACTATCATAAAAAACATTATTAATCAACTAAATTTCGTTAAAAATGACAAAATTTTATTATTTTATATTTTTTAAGAACGATTTATCGTATGTTCCGGGGGGCTGAAAATTGAAAAATACGTTTCAAAGGCGCATAAAATAAAGCCCTTTGTATAATATTAATATTCAAATTATAATGGTATATAAAGAGTGGTTAATTTTTTTCGGAGTCCTGCCGAGGAGGTTGAGTCTTATGTACGAGAATATCAGATCACTGGTTGAAAGCGGCGATTATCGCAAGGCTTCAGAGAAGATAAAGGAACTCAAAGAATCTGATCAGAAACAGGCTCTAATATCAGGTGATGATGAGAACCCTGAAGAACTTTACGTTCTTGAGGCTACTGTATGTGAGGCGATTGGGGACTTTCGCGGTGAATTTCTTGCAATTGGAAAAGGTCTTTCCAAAAATCAGCGCAATTACGAACTTTATTATATGCTAGGTCTTCTATACAAGAGGATCAATAATGATCAGGCCTATCTATGCTTTGAGCAGGCAACGAGATTCTGTAGTCTTCCTGAGGATATTGCTCCTATAAGGGAAGAGATGGAAAAATGCAAGAATAACCCTTCTTTTAAGGTCAGGAATGTGTCTGTTGTAGTGTTATCCTACAATGATGAATGGCTTATGAAAAAATGTATCAAGGCTATAAAAGATGAGTGCCTTGAAGGTGATGAGATCATCGTTGTTGATAATGCTTCTACTGATGGAATAGCACAGTGGCTGAGACAACAGACAGGAATAAGACTTATTGAAAATGGCGATAATGTAGGATTTTCCGTTGGGTGTAATATAGGTGTTATTGCAAGTGTAGAAGATAATGATGTTCTTCTTATCAACAATGACGCTGTGCTAACGCCGGGAGCTCTTTTCTGGATGAGAATGGCTCTTTATGAAAATACAAGTGTTGGTGCGGTTGGTGCTGTATCTAATAACGCTACAGAACAAAGCGTTGAGGTATATCTTGGAACAACAGATAAGATAGCTTCTGCCATAAAATATGGTGCAGCTCATAATATTCCGCTGGAGAATCCATATGAAGATAAAGTAAGACTTACGGGCTTTTGCGAGCTGATATCAAGAGAAGCCATTAACTGCGTTTTTATTGAGCATACTACTGCTGAAGAAGAGCATTTTCCAAAGTCAGTTCAGGAAATGCTTAAAAGTATGCGTGGAAGAAAGTTGTTGTTTGACCCAAGATTTACTCCTGCATATTTTGAAGATGATGATCTTGGCGTGAGGATAGCAGAAGCGGGATTTAGGCAGATACTGTGTCATAATGCTTTTGTATATCATCAGGGCGGCGATGATGGTGAGCCTTCAGAGAACAAGAAGAATCTCTTGGCTATGAATAGAAAAGTATTTGAAGATAAATGGGGATTTGATGTCTGGAAGTATGAAGGCGTATATGAAGAACTGATGAAGGTTGTTTCAGATATAGTTGAAGGAAGGGCTAGCGGCAAGCCTGTATATCCGTGGTTTAGATTTCTTGAGATCGGCTGTGGATTTGGAACTAATATGTCTGCGCTTAAATACAGGTACCCCAACTGCTATGTTGCAGGTGTGGAAAGCTTTGCAGATGTAGCCTACCTTGGTAAATATATGGGAGATATCATAAAAGGTAATATCGAAGAAACGACCCTCCCGTTCCCTGAACATTCTTTTGACATAATATGTATCTATGATGCACTTAAATATGCCGAGAACAAAGATGAGCTCTTTATGAAGCTTATTCACTTTTTGAAAAATGATGGATATCTGATAGTTTCAAAAGGTTGTGAGGAGGGTATTCCTAAGAGTGTTAATACTGTAATACTCTAGCTTATGGCAGCTATTCTTTTTAGTGCAGGACCGTATGCGCCGCAATCACGGTAATACTCAAGTGCCAGATCTCTTTTTCCAAGGCTTTCGTATATGAGGCCTATATTGTATTTGGGTGCATAGGTGTTTACACCTTCGATAGAATAGTTTTTGATGGTCATGGCCTTCTGGAACTGGGTAATGGCTTCGTCGTATCTTGCGTTATTCATGTATATAAGGCCCATGAGATATACGTAGTCTGCGCGGCCTTCTAACAATTCATAATACTGTTCAAGAGAAAGAGCTTTATCATATTGCTTGAGCTCCAACAGGCAGAAACCATAGCTCTCTATCATGTCGTGAACGTAGGTGTGGACAGGATTTGGGTGAAGCGATATTCCGCTGTAAAAATAGTGGGCTGCAAGGGCAGGATCTTTCATTGCAACATAGCATTTCCCAAGCTGATAATAGGTATATGGGGAAGGCCCTTCTGTTCTTAAAGTTTCCTGAAGCAGTGTAAGATCGCGCTCAGCCTTTTTTCTCCTGTTATTGATTGTCTCAAAACCGGCATGATAGAAGGTGAGAGGTATCTCAAAATACCTGGGGCTGTCATAATCCATGGGAACGAGGTCCTGGTTGACGGGCTCGATCGTTTCCTGAATCTTACCTTTGTATGAATAAAGCGTCCTGTTATAAAGCCTGGCAACAAAGTCATGCCTGGACTGTCTGGATTCGTCTCCCGGATAAGGGCTTATTCTGTTGACCATTCCGATTTCAAGCGGGTGTTCTTCGATGATCTTGTAGAGACGTAGTATATCTGCCAGAACAAGGTATTCGTCACAGTCTATGAAGAGAATCCAGTCGTTTGAAGCGCGGGCAGCACAATAGTTTCTGGCTGCGCTGAAGTCGTCGCACCAGTCAAAATGAAATATATTTTTAGTATACTTCCTTGCTATCTCGACGGTTCTGTCGCTGCTTCCGGTATCCGTCAAAATTATCTCGCTCTGAAGAGGAGTAATTGCTCTGAGGCATTTTTCAATATTCTCTTCTTCATTTTTAGATATAATGCAAACGGATATCTCCGACATGGTACGTTCTCCTTTAAAGGATATTATAAATTGACAAAAAAATAACTATCTTTATATACATTATATCTGATTTTACGATTATAAGCTATCATTACATAAAAACAGCCAAGAAGCTAAAAAGACGAGAAGGAAAAAGGTTATGGAAGATAATAAAAAAATAGTAATTGTAACAGGAGCTGCGGGCTTTGCCGGAGCAAATCTTGTTATGGAACTGCTTGATAATAACATAGAGGTATTTGCAGTAGTTCGTCCTGCTTCTTCTCACAATGCAAGACTTGAAGAAATAGATTCTGACATGCTTCACATTATTCCTTTGGAGATGGACGAGCTAGAAAGACTTCCCTATGAGATATTTGAACGCTTTCCGGAGCTTGAGGATGAGGAAAAGAGATTTGATGCCTTTTTCCATTTGATGTGGGGAGGAGACAGAAATGATTTTGAAGTTCAAAAAGTAAATGTAGAAGGTGCTATTCATGCTGTGAAGGCAGCTTCTATGACAAGGTGCAGACGCTTTGTTGGAATAGGGTCTCAGGCAGAATATGGCGTTACGACCAAGATACAGTCAGAGAAAATGGCACCTTGTCCTGCGACTGCGTATGGAGCCTGCAAAGCCGCAGCTTGTTATATGACCAAAAATCTGGCGAATTCTCTACATATGGAATGGGTATGGGGTAGGATATTCAGTCTTATCGGAAGGTTTGAACCTCATGGAAGGATGATTCCTGACCTATTAGACAGAGCTGAAAATGGCATGAAGATGAATCTTTCTTCCTGCAGGCAGAGCTGGAACTACCTTGACGCAAGGGACTGTGCAAGAGCACTTATTGCTATATCCCAAAAAGGAAGAGATGGAGAAATATATAACATCACTGACGGAAAGTGCCTTGTCCTTAAGCAGTATGTAGAGAGGCTTAACAGCTTTGTGTTTGAAAGATCAGGCAAGATGGCAGAGGTGACTTTTGGAGATGATCCTGAGCCTTTTATCTCGCTTCAGCCCGATGGAAATAAGCTGTATGAAGATACCGGGTGGGAGCCTTGCAGGTCATTTGAGGATAGTTTGAGAGAATATTATACAAAATAATCCCTTTTTAGCACCTGTTTTTTATCCTGTAAGTACAAATTTGGAAAAGATTTAAATTTATCTTGTTTCGTACTTGCAATAACGGTTTTATGTGTTATAATTTCAAATGCGAAAATTACTGCAAGATCATACATTACTATATAATGATAAAATAGTGATTGTTTTATAAGATAACGTTTGTTGTTGTAAAAATAACCAAAAAAATCATATTAAAAATGCCTGATTTGTGTGTAAAATTCATGGAGGCTTTTGAGATTTCGCCAAAAAGCCATGATATGGACTGATAAACACTGATTAGGCATTTTTGAATTTTTACCAAAAAAACGTACAAAAATTCTATATAGTTTCACAGAATTTTTACACAAAAAGGGGTTGTCGTAAAACAGTTTATGTTTTATACTTTGTAGCTGATGTAAAAGTAACCGGGATTTTTTTTCGGAATAATTGCATATCACATATCAGGTTGGCCTGGTATGTTTAGAATCAATCAGGAAAATTTACCATTACCAGGAGGTGGACACCAATGACAAAGGCACAGATTTTAAAGAAAGAGATTTTATCACAGTATAAGAGCGTAAGACAGTTCGCAATTGAGATGTCAATTCCATACAGCACACTTGTAACAGCGCTTGACCGTGGTATCGAGGGTATGGCATATGGTACTGTTATTCGTATGTGTGACAGACTTAACCTTAACCCTGTAGACTTCACTCCACTTGAAAGAGGACAGGATCTTGGAAACAGCATCGTTGAGAATCGTGTAATGAAGCAGTACATCAAACTTAACAAGCCTGGCCGTAAGAAGATCCTTGACATCATGACAGACTTCTCTGAGCTTGAGAAGTATCAGGCATAATTACTGACAATTACAGTTGGAGTAATTTAAGTATATTTTAAGTATTAGAAGATAAGATCTGTGTTAAAGCATTAGCTTTTGTGCAGGTCTTATTTTTTTTGCTGACGTTGAGAAGTAACAGTCCCCCATCAATCCGTGACATAATGGTTTCTTTTTGGTAAAATAATATGGACTATGGGAGGATTTAGCTTTGGCGCTTATTAAACTTTCAGACTATGTTGCCAGGTTTCTTGCGGCGCATGGTATAGATCAGGTGTTTATGGTTGTCGGAGGAGGCGCTATGCACCTGGATGACAGCCTTGGGAAATATGATGAACTAAAACTTACGTTTAATCATCATGAGCAGGCGTGCAGTATGGCTGCAGAAAGTTATGCAAGGATACATGAAGGCCCTGCCTGCGTGTGCGTTACGACAGGCCCAGGCGGTATCAATGCAATGACTGGAGTAGCCGGAGCGTATCTTGATTCGATCCCTATGTTTGTTATAAGCGGACAGGTCCGATATGATACTTTTTCCAGAAGTACCGGGCTTCCTCTTCGTGCGCTTGGAGATCAGGAGTTTGATATAACATTATCTGCAAAGAACATGACAAAATATGCGGAGATGGTATCAAGAGCTTCTGATATAAGAAGAATAATGGAAAAAGCATATCATCTTGCTGTGACAGGAAGACCGGGACCTGTATGGGTTGATATTCCTGTTGATATTCAGGCTAAGATGATAGATCCTGATAAACTGGAAGCTTATGATCCTCGAAAAGATGATAAGGACATTCCAGAGGCTGTATCTGATGCCACTATTTCAAATGTTATTTCCAAGATCCAAAATTCAAAAAGACCTGTTTTATATGCGGGAAGCGGTATCAGAACATCCGGGGCATATGAGATTTTCAGGAGCCTTGTACCAAAGCTTGGAATCCCTGTTGTTACAGGCTGGAATTCAATTGATCTTATAGAAGATGAAAATCCGCTTTATGTTGGCAGGGGCGGTATAATGGGAGACCGCGCCGGTAACTTTGCCATTCAGAATGCTGACCTTGTTCTTGCTGTTGGTAACAGACTTTCTATAAGACAGGTTGGATATAACTATAAAGCGTGGGCTCCCGAAGCCTATGTTATAGACGTTGACATAGATCGTTTTGAGCTATTAAAGCCTACGATCCATGTTGATATGCCTATATGGGCTGATGCAGCAGACTTTCTTTATAAGATAGATAAGATGCTTTCAGATAATAATAAGCCTTTATATGAGTCTTGTAAGGTTACGACTAAAGGCTCTGCAGAAGATATTAAAGATGATGTTGGAGAGATAAGGAAAAGTCCTAGACCTTCTGATTGGAACAGTCTTTGCGCTTTCTGGAAAAAGGCATATCCGGTTATAACTGAGGATAAGCTTTCTGATACAAGGCAGACTAATGCATATGCCTTTTTTGGTAAGCTTTCAGAAAAGCTTTCGGAAGGAAGCATAGTTGTAGTAGGTAATGGATCTGCCTGTGTTGTGGGAAGTCATTCTTTTTACATCAAAAAAGATCAGCGCTTTATCATAAACTCTGCAATAGCTTCTATGGGATATTGTCTTCCTGCAGCGATAGGAGCTAGTATTGCACTTGGTAACAAAGAGGTGGTGCTGGTAACAGGAGATGGAAGTATCCAGATGAATCTTCAGGAACTCCAGACTATTGTTACTAACAGGCTTCCTATACATATTTTTGTTATAAATAACAATGGATATCATTCTATAAGGCAGACACAGACTAATCTTTTTGATAAGCATTTCGTTGGAATAGGACCGCAGAGCGGAGGATTATCATTCCCTGATCTTTCGAAGCTTGCTAAAGCTTATGGATATCCATACTATGCATGCCACAGTAATGAAGAACTTGAAGAAAGCGTAACAAGAACGCTTAAAGAAGATTCTTATTCAATATGCGAAGTTTTCTGCTCGGAGAAGCAGTTCTTCGAGCCTAAGTCTGCAACTAAAAAGCTTCCTGATGGAAGTCTTGAATCGCCTTCACTTGATGACCTTGCTCCATTCCTTTCAAAGGAAGAGAAGCTGGCAAATACAGTGATCTGTGATTAAACAAGTTTTTGACTTTGGATATTTGATCGATCGTTAGAAGATCACAAAGGACTTTATGAAAAAGATAAGTATACTGATTCCGTGTTTTAACGAATTTGATAATGTAGAACCTATAAGCAGTGCAGTTGAGGCGGTTCTTAAAAACGATCTTTCTTCTTATGATTATGAGATCGTTTTTATAGACAATGCATCAACTGACGGAACAAGGGATAAGATAGAGAAGCTTTGCGCACAAAATAAAAAGATCAAAGCTATATTTAATGTGACTAACTTCGGCCAGTTCAATTCTCCTTTTCATGGCATGTGCAGTCTTGACGGTGATTGCGTGATACCCGTGTGTGCTGACTTCCAGGATCCTGTCGAGCTTATTCCTGTTTTTGTCCATGAATGGGAAAAGGGACACAGGATTGTGTCGGGGGTTAAGTCATCAAGCCGTGAGAGTGGATTTATTTACTTCCTTAGAAGTATCTATTATAAGCTTATAAAGGGAATGTCCCAGGTTCATATGATAGAGCATTTCACAGGCTTTGGACTGTATGATAAGACTTTCATCCAGCTTCTCAGAAAGCTTAATGATCCTGTACCTTTTATAAGAGGAATCGTTGCTGAGTATGGAGCAGGCTTTAATCTTAAGCTTGTGGAATACGAGCAGCCAAAAAGACGTGCAGGTAAGACTCACAATAATTTTTATACCTTATACGATGCAGCGATGCTAAGCATTACATCCTATACCAAAGTTGGACTTCGTGTTGCGACAATATTTGGATTTATCTGTTCCTTGATGTCGCTTATAGTTGCGCTTGTATATCTGGTACTTAAGCTGACCAACTGGTATGGCTTTGATGCAGGTCAGGCACCGCTTATTGTCGGACTGTTCTTTTTTATGTCGATAGAGCTTTTTTTCATAGGGCTTATGGGAGAATATATTCTCAACATTAATACGAGGGTTATTCATAGGCCTATTGTAGTAGAGGAAAAGAGGATAGGATTCGATCAGGAAAAGAGAATCGGCTTTGAGAATGAAGATGGAGGCACTTTGTGAAAGAAATAAGTCTTTCATTAAAAGAATTCTATAAAGGAAAAAAAGTTTTCATCACAGGACACACTGGCTTTAAAGGAAGCTGGATGTGCAGAACACTTATCCTTATGGGAGCAGAGGTTACAGGGTATTCCTTAGAGCCTCCGACAGAGCCTGCTCTTTTTGATATGGCCGATATAAAAGGGCATATTGATTCGATAACAGGTGATATCAGAGATCTTGCTTCTCTTAAGAAGGCTTTTGACAGGGCAAAGCCAGAGATCGTGATTCATATGGCAGCTCAGCCTATAGTAAGGACTTCCTATGAAGAACCTGTTATGACCTATGAGACCAATGTCATGGGAACGGTGAATGTCCTTGAGTGTGTTAGACTTTCTGACAGTGTTAAGTCTGTGATCAATGTGACTACAGACAAAGTTTATAAGAACAATGAATGGGAATGGGGATACAGAGAGACAGATGAGCTGTGCGGTTATGATCCTTATTCCAATTCCAAGTCATGTAGCGAGCTTGTTACAGATTCATACAGGAATTCCTTTTTTGGACCTGGGCAAAGAACGTGTGCTATCTCAACTATGAGAGCAGGTAATGTTATTGGAGGAGGAGACTTTGCCAAGGATAGGATCATCCCCGACTGCGTAAGAGCAGTTTTGTCAGGTAATGAAATAATAGTAAGAAATCCAGATTCCATAAGACCTTACCAGTTTGTTATGGAACCTGTTTATGCATATCTTCTTCTTGCTGCAAAGCAGTATGATGATATTTCTTTTGCCGGAAGTTATAATGTTGGACCTGACGAAGTAGATATTCTAACAACAGGCGATATCACGGATATGTTCTGTAATAAATGGAACAAGGCAGGTGGTAGAGCTTCCTGGAAGAATGTATCTGACATGGGGCCTCATGAGGCAGGTTTTCTAAAACTTGATACATCTAAGATTAAGACAAAAATTGGATGGAAGAGTAGAACCGGCATCGGTGATGCCATAGACAGGATAATCGAATGGGTTAATGTTTATAATGCTCATGGAGATATTCCTTCATGCATGAACAGGCAGATTGAAGAATATTTGGATGATTGACCTGGAACATAAGCTTTTTGGTGAGCAGTTTATAATATTTATTTTAGACTTTTGAAAGTGATGGATTGTAAATGGGAACACTTTATACACTAATAATACTGATATTATGGCTACTTCTTGTGCCAACTTTAATAGGAATTATACCTGCAAGTATCCTGCCTGAAAGAAGAAGGTCATGGGCAGTGACTTTTATTGCAGGATACCTTTTGTCACTTGCTGTATTTGAACTTGTAGCAATACCCTGCATGCTTCTTATTACTTACAGTGCTTTTTCAACTTGCGTAAAGATCTATCTGGGAGCCGAGATACTGCTTGCGTCTATCGGACTTTTTATAGGAATTGTACTTATTCGTAAAAAGAAACAGGAGGATCTTGCTTCAGGAGAACTTAATTCCCTTACATACAGGGGAATCAAGCACAGACTTGAGGCGGTATTTCCGGGAGAGCAGCATGTTCTTGCTGAGGATTATATGGATCCAAGAGGTGATGTTTACGGAAGACGTATACGCTATTCTCTTGAGGGCAAGATTTTATGGTGCGTATTTGGAGCATTAGTTCTTTTTCAGCTTATCATGGCATTTACCTTTGCCTCTTTTGACGGAGATGATGCTTATTATGTAGTTGAATCTGTTCTTGCGGTTCAGACAGATACCATGAATACTATTCTTCCTTATACAGGTGGTTCAACTACACTTGATATAAGGCATGCCCTTGCAGTTATTACAATGTGGATTGCTTTTGTGGCGAAGATATCAGGTGTACATGTAACAATCCTTGCACACACGCTTCTTCCTTTGTTTCTTATTCCGCTTACCTATATGATTTACATAGAGATAGGACGAATGCTCTTTAGAAGAGATCCCAATAAGCTTCCTATGTTCATGATAATAATGGCTGTGTTTCAGATGTTTGGTCATACTTCTATATCAACAGCGGAGACTTTCTTCCTGACCAGAACATGGCAGGGCAAGTCCATGCTGGCCAATGTTGCTATACCACTTATTTTATGGCTGTTTTTATGGATCGGAGAGGACCTTGAGAGAGAGGACAGACAGAATCTTTCTAATGCTAATAAGATTGCACCATGGCTTTTTATGATCCTTGTAAATATGGCTTCAGGAATCTTCTCATCGATGGGAGTAATGCTTGGAGGAATTTTAATAGGAGCGTGTACGCTGGTTCTTTTAATAAGATATAAGAGGGTCTCACTTATAGGAATGGCTGTGCTTACATTCATACCTAATGTTATTTATCTTTTGATGTACCTGAGTCTATGA
>CAMVNV010000043.1 GCA_947168935.1 uncultured Butyrivibrio sp.
GAGGTGCCTTCATTTTCCTTAGGCTCCTCCCTTGTAACACCTGCAACTTCTCCAGGTTCATCTGCAGGATCAGTAGTAGGCGTGTCCTGTTTAACTGTACCATCATTGTTGGTTGCGGTCTGGCTATCAGTATTAGTAGGACCTGTTGATGAACTTGACTGTGTGTTATCTGTATTGGTTGATCCTGTTGATGAACTTGGCTGTGTGTTATCTGCATTGGTTGATCCTGTTGATGAACTAGCCTGTGTGTTATCTGTATTAGTTGATCCTGTTGATGGATCAGTCTTTGGATCATCCTGTGTGTTGTCGGCAGGAGTATTATAGGTTGAACCTACTTTTCTGATAATAATACCGTCAAGTCTGGATGTTGAGTTCGCTACGATCTCAATTGTAATCTGTCCATCAGATATACTTACAGCATATGTTCCAATATTATAAGTAGATGCAGCATTTGATACAGTTGCTGACGTTCCTTCTACTATAGCTTTGACTGTTGATTTGTAATATGAGCCGGAAATAAGATCAACTTCATAATTACCATTTTCAACATCTACTACAAATGTCTGTCCATCAGGGATGATGAAATCCTTATATACATTCTGGGGGAGTGTTCCCTGTGTATATTCATATCCTTCTGATCTTCCCTGGTTCGCAGCTGATCCATCTGTAAAGCCGTATCCTTTATCCTTGGAATAGGTAAGTCCTAACTGATCAATAGTCTTGGATCCGCCCTTTGGATTAGCTGTTAATGTGATCCATCCATCTGCGCTTTCAGAATCAGAGATACCAAAGTCAAAGGAATAAATAGCTTCATACCTGACTACAAGATTAAGAGTAAAGGTTACATTAGAATCCTTAATACTTGCAGGGATCTTATATGTAGCACATTTATTCATATCAACACAGGATGTATCAAATGTAGCTTCAACCTGCTTAACAGCGCCGCTATAGAAGTTTGCTGCAACAGTCTTTGGGATATAGTCTAAGACTTTTCCGCCATATGTAGCTTCTAAGTAGATATCATTAACTGATACTACATAGTCATCTACTACTTTGACTTTTACAGTTACATACTCATCATCTTCTGCGCTTTCAACAGTTCCCTTGATCACATATTCGCCAATAGTGTTAAGATCCAGATTAGATGTATCCCATGTTACTGCAACGCTCTTAGTTGTATTATCTAGGAATGTTGCATCTACAGTCTCTGGAAGAGTTACACTTTCTCCAACTATAACTGTGATATCCTCTATCTTTGCATATCCAGTTGCTATGTTTTCAACTACGTTTACTGTTATCTTAACGCTGTCTGTATAGCCCTTAAGTTTAACGAAAGCTTCGTAGCTTCCAATCTTAGACATATCAATCTTTGATACATCTACACTTTTAGCGGCAATACTTATTTCTTTTCCACTACTGTCCTTAACAGTGTAAGTTGGCTTCAAGGAGATGATATAAGCTTCTAGAGCTTTGTCATCATCAAACTTAAGTGAATTAGGTATATCAAAAGAAATATCTGTATCAACAACATCAGATATATCTACGCCACTTACGATCGTAAGAGCTCTTGAGTTATAAGAAGGCTTGCCATCAACAATTGCAGCGATCTTATAGGAATAGCTCTTTCCGCCTTCAACATTCTTATCAGTATATACATAAAGATCTTCTGAGTTATCAACTGTGCTTTGAGAAGTTTTAGTATCTTTTTCTGAAAGCCACTTATCATAATTAACGTCTTTGATCTCAATAGCTGTAAAGTACAGTGAGCAATAGTTGTTTTTACTGATCGCGGAAACAATATTAAGGGTTCCGTCAGTTACGGTAACTGTAGCTGTTACATGGTCAACTGTTATATCCTTTTGTCCATGTCTGAAATTAGCAGTTGTAGAAACAACTTCTCCTTCAAGAGACAGGGACTGGTAATAAGCGCCTGATCCATTAGCAACTATATAAGTTACTTCATATGTTCCGTTTGGAAGATCTACAACAAATTCTGCACTTCCGTTGGATATCCAGCCAAATACAGAATCGTTTAACAGATCTGCATTGTCTTCACTATTCCAGGTCTTATAAGACTTATTGGACAAAGTTACATTCTGGATAGTATCCTGTGTAAAACCATATCCTCTGTCTGAAGTATAGCCTGTATCAGCAAGAACCTGTGTATAACCATCCTCTATATTACCTTCACCAAAATCATACTTTAGGTATACAGGATCAGAACCCTGTTCATTTGAGCTTCCGGATGATTGACCATTAGAAGATTCTTTTACCAGATCTTCAGCATCGATTTCAGCTATCTTTTCATAGTCGCCTATAACTTCGTTACCATTTGCATCTGTTTCCACATCTGCTCTGTAAACGCAGTAGCCTTCAACGGCATGGCCATACTTAGTTCCGTCACAAGCCTCTGTAAAAAGAACTTCGATGCTGTCTGAAGTAACATCACCTTCTGTAAGGGTAGCTGTTTCAAGACCTGCAGAAATAAGGTAGCTTGTATGAGCAGGCTGGTTATAACCAACGTTCTGCCATGCAATTGCTTCTCTATACTGAAGGTCTGTAAGAGAACAAGGAATAACATAATCTGTAGTGATAGTTGTTGAATAGATCCTGATCTTGGATGCATCACTACTGCATCTTGCTACGATCTCATCTCTCCAGTCTCCAAGGATATCGCCAACAAGGCCAAGGTTACCCTTTGTTCCGTTAGAAGTAAGTACTTCTGATGATTCAAAAAGGAGGTATGAAGTTTCTTTTTCATAATCCCACTTTTCAATTGTAGTTGTGATAGGTGCATATGCAGCCTGATCAAAGGTATGATCCTGCATTTCAGCAAGGAGGTCTCCATCCCAGTACAGGCAGAAGTTAACTGCAGGAGTACTTCTATCTGAAAGGGCTATGAGGCTTGATCCGTCTACGTCGCTTGAGTTAAATATACCTGACTGACCGGAATAAACACTGGCATTTCTTGAATTCCATGAAGGTTCATCATTAGATGAATAGCTCGGATCTGCAATTGACCAATACTCAGCACCTTCTGCTGTCGGGTCGATATCAGATGCCATGCCTCGGCCTGTATCCTTACCAGTATAGTATCCAGTGAGGATCTCACCTGTTTCTGCGTCATGGATCTCAACATGATAAGTTGCATTATCATGCTCGTGAACGTCCATTATCTCCAGACCTTCGTGGGATGGGATAAAGTCGCCTATGTGCTCTGCATCACCATGTCCAAGTCCTGTTGAATAAAGAACTGTACCGTCATTATCTATTGTAAGAGCGCCGTAGATAATTTCGTCTTTGCCGTCAAAGTCAACGTCTGCTACAAGAACAGCATGGTTACCCTGTGCTTCGTACTGAGAACCAGCTTCATTGGTATCGAATGTCCAGTAAGTTCCGATTGACTGGGTTCCATCATCTGCTGTTGAAAGATAATAAGCTGTAAGGCATGTTCTTGTGTAATAGCCTCTGCAGAATACTGCAAAAGGAGTAGTTCCATTAAGATAAGCTGTACAGGAAAGGAATCTGTCTACTCTGTTACCATAACCATCACCCCATGCAGAAACATTGCCTCTTTCAGGAGTGTAGAGTACTGTGTCTATGATCATACCGTCTTCACCATTGAACATAGTAAAGTACTCTGGTCCGTCAAGAACATATCCACCTGAGTTACGATAATCGTTTTCTTTAGATATAGCTGCTGTACTAAGGTCTGCCATTGAGCAGGCTCCAACATAACCTGTTTCTTTAAGATCAGCGTCATATGTCGTTGTACCATCAGCTGTCTTAACGGCTATTTCTGCCTTTCCGTCTGCGTCATAATCCCATACCTGGAACTGGGTGTAGTGCGCTCCGGAACGAATGTTGATACCCATGTCGATTCTCCACATGAGTTCACATTTACCGGTAGCAAAATTAACATTATATGCATCAAGGAAGGTTGTTCCGGTATATCCTGAGCTGGAATTATCCCTTGCATTACTTGGATACCACTTTACAATAAGCTCAAGTTCGCCGTCACCATCAAGATCTCCTACAGACATATCATTAGCTGTATATGTACAAGAAGTTCCATCAGGCATTGTCTGATCTGAAGGTTTGGAAAGCTGAAGCTCTATGTAGCTGTTGTCCCAAACAGCTGTTCCAACTGTTTTAAGACCAAGGGAGCTGTCGTTTGAGCCTACAACTCTGTATACATCTGAAGCTGTACCGCCTTCATCAATACAGTTAGTGCAGCTTATATTAGTTGCGATTCTGACATCGTTACGATATACAGTGAAGGTTGTTGTAAGCCTCTTGGAATTGAAATCCTCCTCGTATGCTCTCCAACTAAGGTATACGCCGCTTGTGATCTCATTTCCCAAAGAGTCTGTTGCAGTTACATAGGTACTTGCGCCGTCACTTCCGGCAAGGCTGATAGCAACAAGCTGTCTGCTGGAATAATTCTCCATTCCACCTGCAACAAGTGTTCCTACAATAGGTGTAATGCATACTTCTGACATCTCACCTATGCCGCCTGCGTTCATGGCAGCTACTTTGTAATAATAGTGAATGTTGGTTGAGACATCGGTCTTATCAGTAAAGCTTGTAGTTGTTGATGTACCAACTTTAGTATATTCCTTAAAAGCTCTGTCGCTTTCAGGCTTCTCACTTCTGTAAATTACATACTTTATGACTTTTTCTGAAGAATCATTTGCATCCCAGGAAAGAGAGATATAGTTCTGAAGCTTAGTTGCATCTTCTTTTGGACTTGTGCATTCAAGATTTTGTACAGCCCCCGGAACTTCTACAGAAGTATCTATCATCTCCATAGTTACGATATTACTTGCCGGAGATTCCACGCCATCTGCAGTTGTGCAGGTCATATAGTAGGAATAAGTCTCACCAAGATCTGCAACCATTGCCCTGCAGTCAAGATCCTTGTCTACAAGTTCTTCTGCAGTAAAGGTCTTAGCTACGCTATAGTCTGAATCTTCACTTGTCTTCTGATATACAGTGTAGCTTGCTGCCTCTTCAACAGTATTGAATGAGAGGAGAAAAGAAGCTGTTGTATCACCAAAAGAAAGTTCTGTAATAGTCAGATTGCCTGGAGCAGTAAGAAGACTTGTAACTGTAAGGCCGTTGATATAGCAGTTGGTACCGCCAACTTCTATATTGAGCTGACCATCAGTAACATTAACTATTGCTGTGCATGATCCAAGTGACTGTTTACAAGAAATAGATCCTATAGAGGAACCCTCTGCTGTATAAGCTGGCTTAATAGTACTTGTTCCAGGAAGAAGGTCAGCAGCGTAAATTGTAACTTCATAACTTCCGTTTGGAAGATCTAAGGCAAACTCGCCGGCGCCAAGACAGAAGTCATCTGCCATATCAGATGCTGCTGCATTGCCGTTATTTCCTCTATGGCGACCATTTCCAGGAGCTGTGATCCAGCCATAGCCGGCTTTAGGATCATAAGCCTGGTTCTGATTTACACCAGTCCATCCCTCCATTGTTGGAGAAGAGTTATAGTTAAAGTCGATTCTATATCCGGCAGTCTTGGTTGCTGCTTCAACATAGTCTGAAACTTCTCCAAGACCGTAGCTGTTATAGCCTGCAACAGCATATACGTAGGTAACGCCTGCCTTACAGTTCGAATCTGTATATGTGTGCTTGGATGAAACAGAGTATTTATCAGCCTTGGTAAAATCAATGTCTGAAGCCTTCTGATCACCTTCAAGTTCTGCTCTGTAGATATAGTAAAGCTCTGCTCCTTCAGCACTGTCCCATGACAGGGATACACTTGTTGCGCCCTTACTTGTTACCTGAAGGCCTGTTACCTTATCTGGAGCATCACTTGCTGCCGATATCACTACAAGATCTGCCAGATTGTCGAGCTGATCGTTGCAGGAATCAACAAGCTTGTACTCGTTATCTGTGTTATTGGCATAGTCAACGATTCCTTGTGCAACTGCCTGAGAAAATTTGTAAGCACCATACCACTGAAGGTGAGTTGCATCAGATGATCCGCCTGTATATGCACCTTCAGAATAATCTCCAGCTTCAACTCCTGTAAGGAAAAGAGCTTTAGCTCCTTCTGCGCCGAAGCTTTCGCAGATATCACCTGATCGACTTGTAAGGTCAATGATCGGTATGTCTTTTTCCTTAGCAATGGATATCATTATCTGGCGATAGCTTTCAAAATCAGATTTCCAAGTAAGGTTACCCTGTGCATCATAGGTATAGCTGTATCTTGCAACAGGTGTTACAAGAACGGGTATAGCACCTCTTTGATACGCACCCTCTATGTACATCATGATCCACTTGGAAAACTCTGATGTTGAAACGTATCTGTTAGGTCTTGATGCTGTTGCATCATTGTGTCCCCACTGAATAAAGAGATAATCTCCTGCTTTGATATCTTCAAGGACGTCTTCAAGCTTACCTTCCTGTACGTAAGATTTACTGGATCTTCCACCTATAGAACGGTTCTCGATAACGGCATTCTGTGATTCATAAACCTGTGCCTGAGAAAAAGTGGAATTGACCGCTTCTCTTTCTTCTGTAAAATCACCAAACCAGGTGCAAAATGTCTGGCCCCATCCTGTCTGAGGATAGTAATAAGCATCATAGGTCTGAACTGTCGAATCTGATGTTATGTAAAGAACCGGCTTTGAAGTTGTATATTCTGTAGCAAGCCTTGTAATAACTACTTCTTTGACATATACAGATGAAGTGGATGCATTGTCAATTGATGTAGCACTGCCAGGTACAAGGAATTTGAGGTTCAAAGTACCATCAATAAGGCTCACTTCATATGTTGTTGTTGATTCTCCGCCAGCTGAAAGGGTTATATCACTAACCTGTGCAATATCTTCAGCTTCCAAAGATGCTGTGTATGAAGATGACGTAGGATTAACAAGCGTTACTTCTACTTTGTAGTCTGCATTATAAAGATCTACATCAAGTGTAGAGGTATTCTCATATGTATAAACGCCATATCCAGAGCTTTCTGTTTCTGTCCATACCTTGGATCTGATCTCAAGATAGCCTTCGTTATCAGTTACGAAGGTGGAACTTCCCTTTGATACATTAGGCTGTCTTTCGTAGTAAACACCTCCTGACCAGCCTGTCGGGTCAGTATTGTAATCTACGTCGCTAAAACCATAACCCTTTTCGCTGTCATACTTATCTTCAGCCACCAGATTACCATCTGTTCCAAATACAAAGTCTGCTACCTGAGTATCCTCGGTAAAATTCTCATATCCGTCAGCCCCTTGATCTGACATTGGAGATGTATTTCTGCCTGCTCCAAGTACATTACGGTTAGATTCTGAACTTCCTGTGGATGCACTGGAAGCAGCATCTGAATCATCTGTAGAAGCACTTGATGCAGCATCAGAAGAATCTTCTGTTGACGCACTTGATGATGAATCAGAATCTTCCTCACTTGAAGTGCTGGAAGTTGATTCATCTGTGCCGGATCCTTCTAAAGATGATGCTGTTGCAGCATCATTTGAACCATTAGTGTTCTCATCGTCTCCAGAATCAGATCCTGTGCCTGAATCATCAGATGTCTTAGTATCATCTTCACCTTGACTTGTCGAAGAATCCCCGGAGTTTTCGCTGCCCCCATCATTATCTCCGGAATCCGGCAGTTCCTCTGCATACGAAACAACATCTGTGGTAGATAAAACCGCAGGTTCAAGCAGGGTCAGTGACATGAGAATCGCCATGATCCGCCTGGTTCCCCATTTTTTGTTAAACATGCTAGCTCCTTCCCATTTTGAATATAGTTTTTTGAGTAATCCCTGATTTTCGAAACATATACTAAAAGTATATATTTTGGTAAGTATTAATTATTTTAAATTGATGTGCGATATCGTTTCCATGCATACAGATACAAAGACTTTGCAATAATGACCTTTTAAAAAATATGGATTTTTTATCAAATTTTAATAGGTTTCAGGGCGGCAAAAGGCTTGTTTTACTGTTCTATATGTGATAGAACATAAGTAACAGGAGATATTTTTTGCATTGTCGAAAGGAGGCGATGCATTATGGCAAAAAGAGATTACTATGAAGTTCTGGGCGTTAGCAAAAGCGCTACTGATAAAGAGATAAAGGCAGCTTATAGAAAGCTGGCTAAAAAATACCACCCTGATACTGCGGGCGCAGATAATAATTCCAAGAAGAAATTCGAGGAAATAAGTGAAGCCTATAGCGTCTTGAGCGACCCTGAGAAAAAGAAACTGTATGATAACTATGGCTTTGAGGGTCTTGAAAATGGAGGCCCTTCAGGTGAAAATTACTCGGACGGATTTACAGGTTCTGATGGATATAGGCGGTATTATACGCATTTTACAGGGGATCCAGGGAATATGGACGATATATTTGGGGATATCTTTGGAAGTATGTTTGGCGGAAGGTCTTCCGGCAAAAGACATTTTCATTTTGGCGGTGAAGATCCTTTTGCTGGAGCACATGCTACAGATGGTGGGCCTTATTATTCTGGATATGGTCCCTATTACGAAGGCGATACGCAGTTTGAAGCACAGGATACAATGTCACTTGATATCCACTCTGATATAGATGTATCTTTTGATGATGCCGTATTTGGTGCTGAAAGAAGGCTGACTCTCAAAGAAGAAGGTGGCAAAACAGTTACCTTGCAGGTTCATATCCCTGCAGGTATCGAAGAGGGCAAGAGCATCCGCTTAAAGGGAAAAGGCAACCGTATGGGCCAAAGGACAGGGGATCTGTATCTTAAAGTCCATGTTATGCCAAAAGAAGGCTTTGAAAGAAAAGGCTCTGATGTTTATACAGTAGCAAGAGTTCCTTTTACCACAGCTGTTTTTGGTGGAGAGATCAAGGTAGATACTGTCTATGGACAGGTTATGTGCCAGGTTCCTGCCGGAATGCAGTCTGGCGGCAAAATAAGGCTCAAAAATAAGGGCGTTCCTATCATGGGTCATAAAGACAAAAATGGAGACCATTACGTCACAATAGAAGTAATAGTCCCCAGAAATCTAACAAAACAGGCCAGTCAGAAGCTTCGGGAATTTGAAAAGCTTGCAGGGTGATAGCGAGAAAGATCGGGAAAAGAGTCTTATGAGAGAGATGATGCATCACTCTTTCCTAATCCGTAATAGTATACTCAAGTTCTATGCGCAGCATTTCTGATTCTCTTAAATATCTGAAACTGTCTTTGTTCTTCACCAATGTTGTCGCTTGGAAGTCCTTTGGCCTCTATAATTCTGTCTATAGCCTGCGCAGGATCCATTGTGTGATACGGAAGAAATAAGCTTCTTAATTCCTTCGGTTTTATTGTTTTATATACCTGAACAGACGAACGTGCATAAGTATATGAATAGTAGCGATATATATATCCAATCCAATACAGTTCATTTTCTGTGTACTTCACAGATCCATAATCTGATTTACCATATTCTTCTTCAATTCTTTCAAATAAATCATTAGCCTGAAGATTCGTTTGCAATATCGAAGTGTCATCAAATTGTCTGGCTATACTGCTATTCATAAAACGTCGTATAAAGATTTCAGAACTACAGCCTTGCATCTTACGTGACTTTTCAAAAGCTTTGGCCTGAAGTTCACATAGAAGCAATCCGTCTTTATCAATTTTCTTCACCACCATAAGATTTCCTCTAAAAACTACTTAAGAATCTCGTCTATGTATTTTCCTTTGCCCCTATACTGTATTCTTGCAAGCTTAACTTTATCAGCACCTAGTTTTGCATCTTCAGCCTTAACGTTCAAGTAATACTCTCGCTCCTTAGCTGAAAGATACTCTCTTTCCAAAAGTTTTATTTTTTTCGCAGCTTTATTACTTGTAAACACATATTGATTTCCAAGGTTTGTAGCTGCCAAACAGTGCTTACACTGTTCATCAGTTATTTCACCTTCTATAAATGAATTGATTATTTGGAACATTCTATTATCAGCAATAGGGGCAACTATATAATCACATGACTTAGATTCACTAATAAGCTTTGCTATTATTGGATGATCTGCATACGAATCCAGTGTTCCTCGATAATATGCTATAGTCAGCATCCAATCACGATCCACTTTATATTTTTTACATTTTAGATTACTCTTATTGAAATCCATGTAATATACTGAAGATTTTTCAAAGTTAGAAACAAATGATATTGCCTGTTCATAGCTTTCTCCAGCATAGAACCCCTGCCCAAAATCATTATTTGTCCTGCTTTTAGAAGTGCTTATCTCTCCTTCAATCTCACTTTTTGCCCCATGAAACAACAGTTTGTGACCTGGTTTAATACTCTCAAGCCACAACATTTCTTTCAGCTTTCCGAGCCTAATGTTATTTTCAAAAGCAAAGCTATATACCTTCTCAAGAAGATTATCAGAAGGCTGTGTCTTACCTAATTCGCTTCTCGAAAGTGTAACTTGTTGAACTCCAAGCTCTCTAGCCAATTCCGTCTGTGTAAGCCCAAGCACTTCCCTGATTGATTGTAAGTCAGTAGAAAAATTATACTCCACGTTATTCACCTCTCCTAACTTATTTATAGCACATTACTTAAACAAGTTCAATAACTTATTAAAGTAATATTACTTAAACAACTTATGTACCATACATGTATTACCATTCATCATATATATCTTTCAATTCATCGACTTTTGAATCATACAAATCAAAGCCGGATATTATATAATTAACGTCAAACAATCAATGAAGGGGTTATATATCATGAAAAACTTATGGATTACGTTTATTACATTTTGCATGCTTATTCTTACACTCTGTGGCTGTTCCGCCGATTTATCACTTAATAAAAATAATATATCAGATGATACTGATGATGATCTTACCCCCTGTCTTGAAGTCTATATCAACGACTGGTCTGGTTGGGAAGGTGGATCTTCTTATGAATCCACAGAGGAATACACTGATTTAAAAAAGGGAGACGAGATATACTCAGGTTACGGCTCCACTATTAAAGTCAAATCCATAGATCAGGATAAAATTGTTCTTGTGATTAAAGACAGCTGCTTCGTTAAGCCTAATGACGACGGAACTATTAGTTTAAATGCAGACCCCATCGTAAAACTCACAATTAATAAAGGTGAGTCAAAAGAGATCAATTCAGCCACTATGGATGCTGGTGTATCTTTAAAAATCACTTATAAATAATAAGTTTTTTACATTATCATCTGATATCCATTTAAGAACATGCACTTATTATCACAACAAGCTCAAAGAAAAAGGAGAAAAACGATGTATTCCCACCGATTTCTCCTTTTTTCTTTGTATTATTTCTATGAAATTAGTTGACTACTATCAGATATGCAGTCTTTTATCCTGAGGAACATAATACTGGCTGTTTTCATCTATGTCATAGATATCATAAAAGATATCAAACTGTCCAAGTATATAATTTATTCTCTCTTTTGAAGGAAGATGTTCATCTGCTACTGCTTTTTCCATGCCTTCTTTGGTATAGTATATAGCTTTTTCGTTGGCGTATGCCCTGAAAAACGCATCGTAATCAGGATTTTCCTGCTTAGCAAGAAGTCTCAGGCAGCATTCTACTGACAGAATATCTGCATAGGACTCATTTTTTACATAATCTCCGTTTATGGTATAACCATACTCCACCTCAAGGCCATCATAAAAGCATCCTATCGCATCAATTTTATTACCAAGGGCTTCCATTTCTTCTTCCGTAAGCCATTCATTGTAATAACCGAACCTGTCGAAATAATAGCCTTTCTGGTCAAAGGAATGGAATATCTCATGAGCAACAATCTGGCCAAAATGAGCCAGTCTTTCCTCGTAGGAAACATCTCCTACGCATTCTTCTTTACAAAGAAGCCCACAACATAATAAGACCGCATTATACTCAGAATAGTAATATGCATTGTTCTGGAAAGTATTCTCTGTATTGTATTCTCTTTCTTCATCCTCCTTAGTTATCTGGCTTAGCATATATCTTCTACGACTTACAAGGAGACTTATATAGTTCTGAACACTATTATCAGTCAGCTCAAGATACTTAAGGTCATCATAATCTTCGCTATGGCCATATATAAAACGAAGCCTTAGAATCTTGGCTCTTGCCTGCTCTTTAGAATATGTACTGAGCCATTCTACGTCATTGACTTCCTCCATGGCTGTCTTTTTGATATCTTCAGCCATTGTAGTCAGCTCATTTAAAGACTCTTCATCCAGATATCTGTTTTGGTACTCGGCGGCAATTATATCCGGTGTATTATTAACTACATCCCGGAATACAACAATAGAATATGAAAGACTCGAATCAGAAGGGAATATCTCCTCACCAGATGCACATATCAAATTATCGATAGCTGAATAGATCAGATAATCTTTGAGTTTTTCAAGGTTGTCTTCTGTATATAACTCTTTAAGGAGATCAATCTGTTCTTGGAAGGCAAGAAGACACTGATTATTACCTTTGAAACCTTCGGGGCAAAAAGTTTCGTATTGCTTTTCAAGGATGCTTATTGCTGGAACCGTTATCCCTTCATTATCGAGATTCTCCTGAAAGTAATACTTGTATCCGCTGTTACTATCAATTGAATTCCTGTATTGTACTATAAGATCACTAATCTCAACCGTATTACTAAAAAGTGTCTCTATACGTTCTTTAGAATAGCCCAGCTTTTCACAATATTTCTCAACACTATCAAAGTATCCCTCGTAATTTGAATCTGATCTTACAGAACTATTAAGAACATCACATGGCGCCAAATATAGCACCATATATCCATATTCGTCAGGACCAACATTGTAATTAAGTAATGCATTAAAAGCACTATACTCTTCGCTTTCGTAAAGCTTATACAGCTCATCCAGCGAATTAACATTTTCTATAGGTTTTATGAACTCAGAAACCGCCTCAATACGTGAATCATAATCGTCATCATCCATAAGCTGCCTATAAACGTAAATGGTCTTGTATAATCCAGACTCCTGATCTAAAGAATCAAGGTCTGTGTTTTCCAAGATATCCAGGATGCGGTCACGTGACTCATTAAAAAATTTATCCTCAATATACCACGCATCTACTCCGCCTTGTTCCTGCTGGCTTTTCCACTCTCCATTTACGAACTCATCAAAATCCGTAATAGGTGCGCCATTATCTGTGATTTTGTTACTTGTGGAAACTGATTCGGACGAGGAGCATGCAGAAGCAGAGTTACTGCTTTCCTGTGTAGACAAGGAACTGCCATCGCTTGATGCATTTGTGCCACACCCCTTACAAGTTGCGAGCATAGTTATGCTCAAGAATAAAGAGAGCCCATGAAACCGCCTGGTTTTCTTTTCTGTCATAAAAATCTCCTTAGCAAGTATTTTAACCCCTACGGTTTGGTAAATTCTAGTTTATAACATTCCATTCACTTCATCAATCACATCAAGAAGACCATTATCAATATATTCTTCAATAACCTTATTCCATACATCTTCTACAGGATCTTCACTGAGCATGACTTCCTTAAAGATATCCTTAACCTTTATGGAAAAGCCGTTCCCTGATTCATACAGGGCTTTGGTGCATTCGTAGCTATATGGTGGAATGTCCAGTGTCCTGGCTTTTTGAACTCTCTGTTCATCCATTTGAACATAACTTTCAGGCACAAGGTTAGGGAAGCCTCTGCCATCATTATTGCCGTAGTTCCAGCAGACTAGGGAAGCAAACATTTCAAGGCTGTGATACTTATCTGATGGCTTATCATAGAGGATCTCAACCTTACCACTGTCATCTATACTATAAGTATCATCAACTATTCCAAAGTTACTTAAAAGGGTACCCTCTTCAGATAAAAGGTAATCATATAAAGCCAGTATCCTGTCCAGCTTTTCATCCGACACTTTAGAACTAATATAGGACTCACTCCAGGCATAATCCCAGGCTGTGTAATATGTATTACCATCAATTGATGGAAGAAGGTCCAGATATTTGACGTCTTCAAAAAAGTCATGACCATGAGACTTAATAACCTTTTGGTATCAAATACCCAGTTGTTCCCAAATGGGCAGGATTATTATATTTATAACTACAAGCAGCTGATACATGACTATTCTTCATTTGATAACCTTATAGACAGCCTGATCATTCACCTTGGGGATGCTTCTGAGATCATTGAGGATGATAAGAGTTTTAGCAATACTTATTTTCTAAAAATTATGAAATACATAAACACCTATTATAATGAGAACCTGTCACTTAAAGACGTTGCTGCTGTTGTTAATCTGAACCCAAACTATGTAAGCCAGCTTTTTAAGAAGAGTTCCGGATCGACATTTTCTCACTACCTTACGAACCTTCGTATAAATAATGCCAAAAAACTCATTACAACTACTAATACACCAATAAATGAGATAGCGTCACAGACTAGATTTAATGACTATTTCTATTTTCTCAAGACCTTTAAAAAGATGACTGGAAAGACTCCCAGCGAGTACAGATCTGATCCTGAATAAAAAATAAGCGTACCGCATAAAGCGATACGCTTATTTTAAATAACGTTCGATTGCAAAAACGCTTAGCAAACTTCGTCTGCTCTGTATCTGATCTGCATTGGATTGCTATCTGATGCAAGAGCTTTGATAGGGAATATGATCGCAATGATCGCTGAAACTGCGCCAAGTACTGTCTGCTCTTCAACTCTCGTATTATCTATAGCTGCATATACTCTTGAGTACATATCACCATAATAAACTACTGAAAAAGCTAATGTTAAAATTGTTCCAAATGTTCCTGGAATACGGCCAAGTATAATTGCAGCGATCCATAAGAATCTATAGATAGTTACGTCAAGATCAAATAATCCAAAGACCTTAACCTTACTAACTCCCTTTGTTACAAGTGTAGCAAGTACAAATATGTTGAGAAATGGGATCCATCCAAACCAGGGAGACTCATATCCAAGCTTAGTAAAAATCTTAACAAAAGCAAGTGCACAGATAATATAAGCAGCAATTACAAGAAGCACTGCTCCAAAAATAAAACCCCCAAATAAAGTAACCATTACCTCTAAAAATTCCATCGTCATTTCCTCCTAACCAACGTGGTGTTAATTTTTATATGGTAACTATACTATTTGGAATTTATTTAATAAATGTAAAAAACAGCAAAATAAAAGCTTTAATTTGCAAAATGAATGTTGGCTTTCACTTAGAAGCTGATTTTTTCTGCTTTAGCTGCTTGGTATAATTCATATATTCCGTAATAATTCAGCTTATTTTACTCTTTTTACAATTTAAAGGAAACGATGTAATATATATACTAATTGTAGATAGGCAAGAATGCCTAGTGTGCTGACTCGTTCATATTTAATCAAATTACGAAGGATGTGGATTTATATACAAGGAATAAAATCGAAGGCAATGTAATCATTATCAAGATTTTATGACGCAGTAGATAAATTCATGGACAAGTAATTTGATTAAATATGAATGAGTCAGTACACTAAATACATCAATCGGAGCAAAATAAAACTGTGCTCTTGTTATATATCATTAGTAGAAGGGGAAAAGAAATGAGACAATTTTTAACATTATCTGGTGGTTTTGGGTTTGGTAGTATGTCGATGCTGGCTTTAGATTACGTGATCACATCTTTAACACTGGCAAAGATACTTAAGAATATCGGATATCCAAAGACACAATATGCGTGGATTCCGATCTTTAATATTTATGTGCTTGCAACAGTCATGACTAAGGGTATTAATTCTACAAATGTATTCTTTGTAAATATTCCGACTAATAGATATCGTCTTGGCTGGCTGGTGATTTTGATCCTGAGTCTGATTCCTTCTGTAGGAACAAAGCTCGCCCTCGTTGCAAGAGTATTTTATTACGGAGATCTGTACTCAAGAGTATATGCTTCTCTTGAGCACGACAGTGTTGATAATCATAATGCCCTTGGCATTATTTCTGCAATTATTCCGTTTATCGTAGTCATTAAAACATTATCAGCGCCTGATATGCCCATTCAGGTTGAGCACAGAAGCGCTGATCTGGTTGCTTAAGTAATATTATTTCTGACAATCTCAAGTTCAGATACTCTAAGGCAGGTACCCATGTTACCTGCCTTTGTTTCTTCTATAAGGCGATCAAGTTCAAACCACTTAACTTCGGACAGTTCAGATTCCTGAACCTTGAAAGCTGAAACGGGCAGGTCTTTTTCCAGGATAAAAACTTTACTAACCTGTCTGTCAAGGAAGGGTTCACCGTGGAAGATATTATCAGAGCTTAAGTTCATAATTCCTGCTTCTTTGAGCTCAGTTTCGTCTGCGTCAATTCCAAGCTCTTCTTTTAGCTCTCTTATAGCAGATTCTCTAAAGTCGAAGCCGGCAGGAATGTGCCCTGCGCTTGATATATCCCATTCTCCGGGATGTGAATCCTTGTCTTCACTTCGCTTTTGAAGGAGAATCTCTACGATGTCCTTTCCTGAAGCCATATCCTTAACTTTTCTTACGAGCCAGACATGGGAAGTTCTATGTCTGATTCCTTCTCTGTGAGCCTTTTTTCTTTCCACAGTTTCACCTGTGGGATTTCCATTTTCGTCAACTATATCCAGTATTTCCATATAAGTATCCTTCTTATCATTCTTTAATATAAAGATGCTCGAGGTCTCCATCTACAAAGCCTGTAGAAATGCCTGAATATCTGTTCTTGAGGTCTTCTGCGTGCTTTCCTTCATCAAGATATCTGAGCATTACCTGAATAGCATCTTCCAAAACGTCGTCCCATTCAGCAACCTGCTTCCAGGAAAAGCTGTCCTCTGCGCAAAAATCAGCTTCTGACGCCCAGTCATCATCTTCAGGGTCGAAAGAGGAAGCTACTACAAGTTCGATTGACCATGATCAGTTACCGTCTTCGTAGATATTGAAGCAAAGGCCCTGGCCAACAGGGAGTCCTTTTTCCACAACAGTATTGATCCATTGTTCAAATTCTTTATACATATGATTTTGGGTCTCCTTTTATATGGATTAGTAAATTATTAAGATTTTAAATCAATGATTTAATTATTATTTAATGACAAATATGATCAAGATATTCATCACAAACTTTACTAAAAAAATACTTATTTTAGTCCGATATTAATGTATCTCCCCCAGATAATAAGTCACTTGTTTCATTCTAATCTTGAGGTTATTTTATGACAACAGACCAGATCAAGAAACAATTGGAAGAAATGATCGCACACGCCGTATTTCAGGCGATAAGTGATCCTATAAATTCAGATATGTGGACCGCATTCAGGACTAATCTTCAGGATGCGGAAAACCAGCTTGCAAATATGGGTAAGCCACAGCCTAAAGCTGCTCCCAAAGCTGATCAGCTAACTGCCCGTATGTTCTGCGTCTGTGTTAAAGTGCCTCTTATCGACAAAGAAAAGCGGCCATCTCTTTTCCCAAATGATATGCAGGATGTTATAAGTCAGTCCTTTAAGCTCGTGCAGGAATACTGCAAGGAGATCGTTGGGCGTGACCTTAACTGGTGCAAGCTGAGCTTCTCAACGGGACATGGGGAAGTTATGCTTATGTCTAACGGTAGTGACAAGTGGAATGACCTGACTTTCGGTGCCTGGGCATCCAAGCTTCAGAATTACTGTGTCAATAACAATAAGCCTGTTGAGAGCATGTATTTCTACGTAAGATTCGCTCCGGACGAAGCGTTCGATAACGACAAGAGTCCGGAGTCTTTGAATAAGTTCATGATGCTGGAAACCGGTTTTGATAAGTGGCTTTCAGGAAAATCATAATATATTATTTCTATTATTTTAATAGTGGTGTCATGCTTCCCTCTGACAGTATGCTTATGCGGCTGGTAGCTCTGGACATGGCAGTATATAAGCGGTGTCTGGAGAGTTTATCATCAGGATATCTTGATGCATCTGCATCAGGAATGATGACGCTGCCAAACTCAAGACCTGCAGCATGGGCAAGTTCAATAAGGATTGCACCTTCTTTTGGAAGCTTCTTGTCTCCTGTAATTAATTCTGGCGCGTCTTTTCCCAAAACTTCTCTTACATAAGAAAGGCTCTTCTTGTTCTGGCAAACTATTGCGCAAAGGCCTTCTTCGTTTGTGTTCTCCCTGATTGTGTCTTTAAGGATATTAGCATACTCTTCCTTGTTACATGCCTTTATTACAGGCTCTGTGCCTTCTCTTTGAACGCTCTGGGTATCAACTCTTATCTCCTCAGGAAGAAGTGATGTGAACAGAGCTGTTATCTCAGGAGATGATCTGTAGCTTGTAAGGAGGGATATGGTATCCGTGCTCTTTTTATCTGTTGAGAAAAGATCTATAAGTTCCTTAAAGGTCACTGTTCCCGGGCGGATTGCCTGGAATTCATCGCCAAGGAGCATGAACTTGGCTCTTGGGAAGAATTTCTTAAGGATCATCATCTGAGCTTTAGTATAGTTCTGAACTTCATCCACCATACAATAACGCGCGTTACGGTCACACATACCTGTAAGTGACATTTTAAGATAGAACCATTCTATTGCTGAAGGACTATGGCCTATAAGACGCTTTGAAATGGCATCATAATTAAGCCATCCGCAGTTTCTGATGGTCTTTAAGGCTCCGCCGTAGTCGTTTTCAAGCTGATTTTCTGCAGCCTTCTCTTCTCCGGGCTGCTTTTCGTGATTATCTCTTTTCCTGCCACGGAATACTCGTCTGGCTCTAGCTTCAAGCTCTGTTGCTGAAACCTGTACAAGCCTTTCTCCCATTGGAATTGTCTCTGCATACTTCTCTACGACAGCCTGAACCTCTTTAGCTGACAATATGAGCTCATCCTTCTGGTATACAGGAAGGAAATCGCCGTCTTCAGGTATAAGGAGTGATAGCATGTCGTCAATTGCTTCTAAGTCTCTTGCATCTGTTGCTGCAGGGTTCTTGTCTGCCATTGGAATGCTACAGAAGTCCATAAATTCCTGCCATGTGAGTGTATTAGGGTTGGATTCGCCAAGATCAGGAAGTACACTATCGATATACTCGCGGAATACGGGATTTAATGTGATCATGTATACGTGATCCGGGCGCAGGTTCTCTCTCTGTTTATAGAAAAGATATGCAATACGCTGAAGGAGTACTGATGTCTTTCCGGATCCAGCGATACCTGATACAAGGAGCGCCGGTACATCAGGATGTCTAATAACAGCATTCTGCTCTTTCTGAATTGTTGCGCTGATAGACTGCATCTTGTCAGAGCGCTGTCTTGAAAGTGATCTTAAAAGGAGCGGATCTTCTATCGCAACCTGGGTGTCAAAATATGAATTGAGCTTGTCTTTATCAAGGTCGAACTGGCGCCTTAACTGAAGATCAACATCAATCCTGTTTCCATTTACTTCATAGAAGGTATGTCCGTTCTCCTGATTGTAGTATACTTCTGCGATAGGGCTTCTCCAGTCAACTACAATGGGAGTTGCTCCGTTTTCTGACATCTCGACGTTGCCGATATAGTAGCTTTCTGGCTCTTCTGACGGATCAAACTGAAGTGTTATTTTTGCAAAATAGGGCGCCTTTAATAAAGACTCTATTCGGGCCTTTTTATTTCTAAGGGCTTCGCTCTGAACGTTGTAAGTATCTATATATCTGTTCCAGACTTCGAGCTCGCCATAAGTCTCTGCCTTGGTCTCATCATCTGCAAAGTCAAGTCTTATGTTGTCTCTGATGTCGTTCTTTTCCTCAGTTGCCTGCTTATCAAGGCTTCTTATGTCTTCCTCAAGCTCTTCGTTCATCTTAAGGAGCTTTTCGTATGTAGTTGTTAAATGTTCTTGTTCCTGTTTAAAGATATTTTCTTCCAAATTAACCTCATTTCCTGATTATAAAAGGTGAGATCACTGATCTAAGTAAAACCTTGTACCTCATTTTTAAGTGCATTATTCATTATACACAGAAATATGCTGCAAAACCAAAAAGTTTTAAATTAAAGAGCCTTAGCCCCTCTTTATATAATCGGAACTAAGGCATATATTGTTAACTTCTAAGTTTCATATATCTGTTCCAGGCAATGATGGCTCCTGCGAACTTAAAATCGCCCCTATCCATCATCTGCTCTACTTCTTCCAAGGAAAAGAGCTTTTGCTCTATTACTTCCAGTGGTTCGAGATTTCTGTCTTCCTTGGTATGGCAGAGGGCTGCGTATAAGTGAACGACTTCGTTGGAATATCCGGGAGATGGGTATATCTCTCCTAATGAAATCAGTTCATCTGCCACGTAGCCTGTCTCTTCATAGAGTTCACGCCTTGCAGATTCTTCAGGAGTGTCTGTATCGTCAATTGCTCCACCCGGAAACTCCAGATCCCAGTCTTTAAAGGGATAACGGTACTGCTTAAGAACGCAGACCTTGTCTCCGTCTATTATTGGGAGCACGTGTACTCCTGCTTTCATCTCAACATAAGAATATGGACCAACTTTGCCATTTCTTTCAAGGTGGTCCATATGAATCTTAAATCTTCCTATTGATGTTATTTCTGAGTCTATTACTTTGTACATGTTAAACCGTTTCTATATTTTTATATATGATCTTTTCAGATAAAGACTATCGTTCAGGTCATCATATCGAATAAGGATACCTGTTCGAATGGTGAATTTACATCAAACATCATATCATCATCTTCATCAGATTTGGAGGTAGCATCATCAGATGTTTCAAGGTTTTCAGGCTTATTATCCGTTTTAAATTCGAGGTCTTCTGCATAATCAATTGATTTTTCATTATTATCAAGATCTGACTCTTCGTAATCAATCGATTTTCCGGAATTATCAAGGCTTTCGCTTCGGGATTCATTTTCGGAAAATACAAGCTCTTTTTCCAAAGCAGGATTATCTTTTTCCTGATCATCTATATCTTCAGTTGAAAAATCGAATTCATCTGTAAGATTAACAGTTTTGTTGGTTACAGGAAGAGCTCCTGCCTGGATCTTCTTAATGCCCCATGAATTGTAATAGTGAAGCTGCGTCAGCAAGGTGCGCATTTTATTTATGGAAGTAGGACCTATATCATCAAGGTCTATATAAAGTACTCCGTTAGTATCGTGCGCGCTGTAGCCCTTAGAATTAAGGATTTCGATAACCTGATTCTTGTCCATGGTCTCCTCCTTGCTTAGTAGCACCTATAGTCATGGCAAAGCTTACTATAGTGCCGATCTCCCATCTATTTACCTTACTATATTCTATCACTTTTCCGCATATGATTCGACCGAATCATGAAATAATGATCTTCGTAAAATGTTGGGCAGTTCATCGCTATAAAACTGAATTTAATCCTTAAACTATCCGATATACTATTGTGAATGATATCCATTAGTCCGTTTAGATTTTATGTGTAACTTATGGAGAAATAGATGGGATCAGGTAATTCCAACAAAAGTGATCTATCCAGAGTTATCATATTAGATCTTATATTGGTCATAGCTTTCTCGGCCTGCATTATCATCACAACTCTTATGTATGGTAATGAGGCTAGTAAAGCTGCGCAAAAATATGTGTCTTCAAGCGCCTTTTCCCTTGAGCATGATCTTGAGATCCAGGATTTTGAAAAGTGGGATCTTATTCTGACTGATTTCGTAAATTATTATGATATGGATGTAACCGTATTCGATTCTAATGGCAACATCACTTACATGTTTGTTCGATGCGCGAATAACTCTTCGGATTCTGTTTCCGAAACTATGAAGATCGGTACTACAGGTTATTCGGTCACAGTTTCTGCTATCACTAACGAAGTTACTGTAATTGATAATAACACTGTTTCTGTCTCTCTTAATATACTTCTCATAAATGTATTCATCGTCATCATTTTGGTAGTTACTTCTTTTGTCCAGTCCTATAGAAATCAGATCGTTAGGATGGCTACAATTGACGAGCTTACAGGGATTTCTAACAGAAAATCCTTTATAGAACGCTATGAAAGGATGAATTCCAAAGGTAAGCTTAAAAATGCTGCCATTTTTATGATCGATGTTGACAAATTCAAGGGAATCAATGATACAAGTGGTCACGCATCAGGTGATGCTACCCTTAAATATATTGGGCATAAGTTACAAAAACTCGAAAATTCCAACATGATCGCCGGAAGATGGGGCGGCGATGAGTTTATCGGAATCATTGCTACGGAAAATGGAGACCCGACAAAACGTGCCAAGTTAATCCTTACTGATCTTATGGAAGATGTCAAAAAAACAGAGATCATAAAGGGTTTCACAATTTCTTTAAGTATAGGTGTAGCAAGAGTTCTTGATGGCAGTAACATTACCGTCAACATGGAACGGGCTGATGACGCTCTGTATGTATCTAAAAACAATGGCAGAGGAAGAATTACCATTTATGATGATATTTCAGAAAAAGAAACAGATGTTATCAATGACGCAGATCCTATGTCATCAAGAAGCGAGTCCTCTGCTGGAGGAAACGCTGCACTTGAAAATGTCAATAGACTGATAGACAAAGAATCTGAAGAAATAGCCAATAAAGCTGATCGTGAAAATACTGATAGATTCTACGACCTTAAATATGAAGATGTTTCTCTTGCTCACGAAGATGCAAGTATATCTCAAAGAATACTCAGCGGAATCATTGATGGTGTTAACCATATGATTCCTTTTGCTCTTGGAGGTGGCGTACTTATCGCGATCGCTTTTCTTACTGACTCAGCAAGTATTGATATCAGTACTTTGGATGTCAATGAGCTAAGCAGCTTCGGTTCAATAACTGATTTTGCCGCTTCTTTTAAATCTCTGGGTGATATGACTTTTAATTTCATGTTCACAGTTTTTTCTGCATTTCTTGCTATGTATCTTGGCGGATACGAAGCCTTTGTCGCAGGCTTTATGGGCGGTTATTTGGCATATTCAGGTGGTGCAGGTTTCTTTGGGGCTTTTCTTGCAGGAATAGCTGCAGGATTTGGTGTTAAACTCATGAAGAATTTTGCCAAAGAGCTTCCTGATTCCTTTAACACGTTTGCGTCGATCATTATCTATCCTGTATTAAGTCTTCTTTTGATAAACTTGATGATGTATTACGTTATCAATCCTTTTGCCAATACCTGCAATTCAACTCTCACAGAACTGCTTGATGCCTTCTCTCGTCTTGGCAAGATTCCTCTAAGTCTGGTAGCAGGTTCTATGATGGGCTGCGATATGGGTGGGCCGGTCAACAAGGCTGCATATTATTTTGGAACCAAGGCTCTTAACAATAAGGAATACGATGTCATGGCCTTTATTATGGCTGCAGGTATGACTCCTCCATGTGGAATAGCGCTTTCTACAATTCTTTTTCCAAACAGATATACTAAGTCTGAGCGAAGAAGAAGTGGTGTCACCTTCCTCATGGGACTTGCCTTTATTACTGAGGGGGCAATTTCATATTTGCTTTCAGATGTTATTCGGGTAATGATCTCCTGCATGATCGGTTCAAGTGTTTCTGCGATCCTTTCAGAACTGTTTGGTTGTACTCTTATGGCTCCCCATGGAGGCATCTTCGTTTTCATCATAGTTGGAAAACCTGTTTTGTATTTCATCGCGATCATGATCGGAAGCTTGGTTACTGCAATAATTCTTGGAAACATTAAAAAGGTTAAAGACATGAAGATTAAAAACAGATTGAAGATTCCCGGAATCCTGATGCTTATAATATCTCTTGTTATGTTTACCGGATGCTCTAAAGGCAATAGCAATACAAATAATATACAAGAAGAACCCGGTCATTATACCTTTGCATACACCTGTATGGACGGAAGCAACCCCTACTTTGAGGTAATCTTGGAAGAAATCACTACTCTCGTTGAAAGCAGGGGCGATACGCTTGTGGTCTATGATGGCCAGAATGACATATCCATGCAGGAAACTCAACTTGAAGATATGGCATATCGCGAATATGATGGAGTTTTTCTTAATCCGGTGGATTCGGAAAAGGTCATAACTCCTCTAAAAAAAATAAATGAGGCTAATATACCTGTTGTATGTTTTGATGCGCAGGTTGAAGATGTCTCCTACATTGACAGCTATGTAGGATCAGATAATTATAATGCGGGAAAAGTCGTAGGAGAAGACCTTGTAAGCCGCCTTCCTGAAGGAGGATCAATTATTATACTTGATTCGCCTGCTACAAAGTCGGCCAAAGACAGAGTTAAAGGCTTTATAGATTCTATTGACGGAGCAGGATTTGATATTTTCTCAATGTATGACTGCGGCGGAGATGAATCAAGAGCTTATGAAGCAACCAAAAAGCTTCTGGCTCTTAATAGTGAGATCGCAGCTATTTTCGCAGAAAACGATCCTACTGCCCTAGGAG
>CAMVNV010000044.1 GCA_947168935.1 uncultured Butyrivibrio sp.
CAGCTTCGCTTGCTCCTTCTACGACTTGTGAGTCTTCAGTATTGGCATTTCCCCCGCATCCTACTGCTCCTGCGATCATAAGGCCAGCTAATGCTAATGTTTTAATTCTTTTCATGTTTCAAATCTCCTTATGTTACAAAAAAGTTCGCATTTTTTGTCTCAGGCTCCATATCTTTTTTCACAATAAAAGGAGCATCTAGATCCTACCAGATGCTCCTTAAAGTTTCCTTAAAATCTCGCCCTTTGTAAAAAAGTTCAAAGAACAGGCAGATTATAATGTTACTCTCTTGAATGCCTTCTTACCACGACGAACCATTACGCCATCGCCTGCGAAGAATTCCTTGTCATAAAGAGTTGCAACGTCTGTAACCTTCTCATCTGCAACAGTTACGCCGCCCTGCTGTACGTTACGTCTTGCTTCTGATCTAGTAGCGCAAAGGCCAGCAGAAACAAGTACCTGAAGGATATCAACCTTGCCATCTCTGAAGTCTTCTTCCTTAAGAGCTGCTGCAGGGATGTTAGCTGAATCTCCGCCACCTGCGAAAAGTGCCTTGGAAGCTTCCTGAGCCTTCTTAGCCTCTTCCTCACCGTGAACCATGTTTGTAAGCTCGTATGCAAGGATCTCTTTTGCCTCATTGAGCTTAGCATCTTTCCAGGAATCCATCTCTTCGATCTGCTCAAGAGGAAGGAATGTAAGCATTCTGATGCACTTCATAACGTCAGCATCGCCTACGTTTCTCCAGTACTGGTAGAACTCGTAAGGTGTTGTCTTCTTAGGATCAAGCCATACAGCGTTACCTGCTGTCTTACCCATCTTCTTGCCCTGTGAGTCTGTAAGAAGTGTGATTGTCATAGCATGAGCGTCCTTACCAAGCTTACGACGGATAAGCTCTGTACCACCAAGCATGTTGGACCACTGGTCGTCGCCGCCGAACTCAAGGTTACAATCGTACTTCTGGAACATGTAATAGAAGTCGTAAGACTGCATGATCATGTAGTTGAATTCAAGGAAAGAAAGTCCCTTCTCCATACGCTGCTTGTAGCACTCTGCTCTAAGCATGTTATTAACTGAAAAGCATGCACCAACCTCACGAAGAAGCTCAACATAGTTAAGGTTTAAAAGCCAGTCAGCGTTGTTGACCATAAGTGCCTTACCGTCTGAGAAGTCGATGAACTTCTCCATCTGCTTCTTGAAGCACTCTGCGTTGTGATCGATGTCTTCTCTTGTAAGCATCTTGCGCATGTCAGTACGTCCTGATGGATCACCGATCATAGTTGTACCACCGCCGATAAGCGCGATTGGCTTGTTACCAGCCATCTGAAGTCTCTTCATAAGTGTAAGTGCCATGAAGTGACCTGCTGTAAGGCTGTCTGCTGTACAGTCAAATCCGATGTAGAATGTAGCTTTACCACTATTGATAAGCTCTCTGATTTTTTCTCCGTCTGTTACCTGGGCAAGAAGGCCTCTTGCCTCGAGTTCTTCATAAACTCCCATTTCCTTACCTTTCTGCACACTTAGTGCCCTATAAATATTTCGCGCACGAGGGGCTTTGGTCTTATGCCCTGACCACTACAGGATTTTGGGTAATAAAAAAGCCCTTTGCGCTGTTATTAGCTACAAAGGACGGATATTGTTCCGTGTTACCACCTTTATTCACATAAGACTCACGCCTTATGCCTCAGCAGGTACTCATCCTTACAAATGAAATCTCTACGGATTCATCTAAAAATGAAGACCCTTCCACTGTAACGGTTGGATTTCCGTCTTCCCCTACTTTCAATCAAAAAATGTTCACAAATCATCTGATTGTTTCCGGGAAGCTGCTCACGGAGGTATTCATCAAATGCCAGTTGCTGCGCCTCTCACCAAACGGCCACTCTCTGTAGCTTGTACATTCAACTACTTATTCCGATCAATGCATTTACTTTTACATATTTTAAGAAATAGATTAAATAAAGTCAAGTCCAAAAAGCTTCTCATGTCGTCGCAATTTATCATAAAAATGTTTTTAGGTATTTCAACAATTCATTATAGGAAAAAACATATGATCATAACTGTAAAAAACAGTATTTTCTTCTAGTCAGACGATCATCATGACCAATGCGGCGTTTTGGTTATGGTTATATAATTATCGGTATTTCGTGTACATATATTGTTCAAACAATCGCAAAAATTGCTTTATTTTAGGTTTACGTTATAAAGATAAAATTAATTCAAGGATGATTATTAAAAGTTACAAAAACAAGCAAAAAGCGTGTTACAGGTAACAAAAATTTCTTCGTAAAAAGGGGTAACTGACTATGAAGAATAACACGGGTAGAAGTATTGATTTATCTTTTTTGGTATTATCTTTTCTTTCCGCTACAGTAATAGCAATTATCATACACCTTACAAGGCAAAGTGGAGCTGATACGTTAAGCACACAAAAGCTGGTCGTATCTCTTTTTCCTGAGCTATTTCCAAAGCACTATCACAATGTCGTATGGCTGTCTCTTGGGCTTAACAGTGCAAGGAAGCTGGCACACGTCTATGAGTTCGGTGCTCTTGGTTTTGTAATGACGCTTATGATCATTACCTCTCCTGTTGGTAAGAAACTCAGAAACAGCAACTCGTCTACCAAAATTATATTTTTATATTCTATTGGTATATGTGCATTTGCAAGTTTCTGCGATCAGGTTCATAAAACCTTCATAGTATACCGTCACTTTGATGTGCATGATCTGGTGCTTGACGCTGTTGGTTATGTTACTGCTGCAACTCTTATCTGTACATTTTATTATATTAAAAAGCACCCGATAATCCATAAACCCAAATATAAGATTACGCCAGATCAGGCTTTATAAAATCGTTTTGTGAACTACTCCGACTTATAGAAGTCGGAGTAGTTCACATGTCAAGAATTTGCCCCAGTATTATTTTACCCCAAAAACTCCCATCGCTTCCTGATTATTTTCACTGGCAGCAATCTTCTTAAGTACCTTTTTGATAAGAAAAGCACAACCTATCGAGATTACAAAAAGCACAAGCCCCATCGTAAGAAATGAACTGGTCTGCGTTCTTTGAAGCTCTGCTGTCTCCTCAAGATTTATTCCTGCTGAAGCTGTTGCAAGCTCTGCTATCATAACAACAGCATATCCAAAACTATTGATTATCGTATGCATAATGATAGATGTCCAGATACTATCGCTTGCAAAATTTGCAAGGGCAAATATAAAGCCCAGAACCATCGCATAGCACATCTGATTGATGTTAAGATGAAGGATGCCAAACATGATAGCAGAGATGGCTGCTGCAACAAAAAGAGAAGAAACTTTCTTCAATCTGTTAAAGCAAAATCCCCTGATAGCAATCTCTTCACAAAGCGATGCTACTATAGCCACCACAAACCAGGATCCAAATATTGATCCTGACATTTCTGAAGCAGACTCTATCGCTGTATTCGGGACAAAAATCTGTGACAGAGCATTTGCACACGTATATAAGGGAAAACTAAGAATCGTAAGCAATATTGTCCAAAGTACTGTTTTAACTCTGATCTTGCGAAATCCAAAACTCTCTGTAATACTCTCGCCTTTTAACACAGTGTATATGATCGCCGGCATCACAATTCCCAGCTCAACAACAGTCCCATACACATAAAAAGGAATACTTACTCCATTGATAATAATATAAGAAAAAGCATTACTGAGAATTATATTTGCCAGGACCATCAACACATAGGTTGCAACAATCCCTATTATTGTGCGTCTTTTATCTGTCTTCTTCTCTTTGTCTGCCATCTGAAATACTTCTGCGTTCATATCTTCTCCTCCTTCCAGTTTTTGTCGTATAGATGCGCGGGCAACTTACACTTTAAATATTCAAGACGCCAGGCCTTGCATTTTTCTTTTATCAGTGGGGTTTCAAGTGATAAAAAACTTATATTTTCCATAACTAATACCTCCAGTTACTTTCAATGATTTTGTTCCTATATATCTTTTATCACATAATCTCAAGACCCTATCTATTTACACTGATTTGCATCATTTTTACACGTTTTTTAGTTTGCGCATAAAAACGCCGCCCTGATGCGTTATCACAACTCTGGGTGGCGTCTTTTTTACTAAATAAATAAATTTTATATTAACGGTTTAATATTTCAATTTAATGCTTCTTTTGCTGCTGCCTGTGCGTGCAGGATGGTCGTATCATAAGTAGGGATTGGGCTGTCTTCCTCTTTGATGAGCATTCCTATTTCCGTGCATCCAAGGATCACAGCTTCAGCACCGGCTTCCTTCATTTTTCCTATAATACGCTTGTATTCATCTCTGGATGTATCAAGTACCTTACCAAGACAAAGTTCATTAAAGATAACGTCATTAACAAGTTCGATATCCTTCCCATCAGGAAGTACAACTTCAAGGCCCGCATTCTTAAGTCTCTTAGTGACAAAATCCTGAGTCAGTGTAAACTTCGTCCCAAGCAGGCCTACCTTACTTATTCCATCCTTCTTAACCGCACCAGCAGCTACATCTGCAATATGAAGAATAGGTATTCTTATAATTTTCTCTATTTCAGGTACAAGCTTATGCATTGTATTTGTGGCTATAACAATATAATCTGCTCCGGCCTTTTCAAGCCTTGAAGCGGCATCTGCAAGTATAACGGCATTGCCTTCCCAGTATCCATTCTTCATGTTTTCCTCAAGCTCTGCAAAGTCCACGTTAAACATAAGAATTTTAGCACTATGGAAACCTCCGAGACTTTTGGCTATCTCAGTATTGATAATCTCATAATAGGTAACTGTGCTCTCCCAGCTTATGCCACCAATTAAGCCTATTGTTTTCATTCGGACATCCTCCTTGCTAATTAAGAGATCCTCTTTTATTTACCGGAAATAACTACGCCGCTAACAGCAATATATGGAACAACAGAGCTTCCGTCGCAAATCTGTTCCTTGGAGATATCACGGATATTTTTTACGATCTCTCCAAGATTTCCGTTTACCATAGTCTCGGATACAGCATACTTTACTTCTCCGTTTTCGATAAAGAAGCTGTTCTTGGCAACTCCGGAGAATTCTCCATTTGTTCCAGGTTCTCCACCGGAATATCCACCCATGATCAATCCTTTATCAACAGACTTGATCATTTCTTCAAGCGACTTATCTCCAGGCTCAACAATAAGATCCCAACCTGTATTCTTAACTACCGGGCGAGATCATGGCATAGCCACCACCAAAAGTAAAAAGTCCGATCCTTGCAAAAGTATAAAAAAGTTCGATAATCACAATACCCTCCACTGCCTAGTTATTCCAGTAAAAAGTATAATGATATTTCTTTCTAAATCCAAGTATATGGCTGTCATTATTCGCATTTAATGCAATAAGGAACTCGCATAATGCCTCATAATCATCGTCAGTATAGTTTTTAAATAGTATATCTGTTTTCATGTTTTATATTATCTCTATTAATCTCATCAAGTTTTACCATTCATCACAGTATTGCAAACGCCATATCATACATATCTCTGGCATCTTTGGTGTTTCTGATATAATTCTCTTCATCCGGTTCGTATCTTACATATTTTTCAACTTCTTCAATAAGAGCCAGAAGGCATACCGCAAATGCATATCTTTTTTCTGTTTCCGGTGAGATTGTAATCTTCTCATCAGCAGTCTCATTGTATATTTCAATCTCCTTTTGCTTGGAAGATAAAGGAGATTTTTGGCCAGTGCCAAGAGTGATAAAATCAGCCACAGGATCTCCCCAATATCCGCGTTCCGGATCAATCCAGCAGATCTTACCTTCTTTATAAAGAACATTGCTGTCCCAGAGGTCGAAGTTGACCATCCTGCATGGAACCTTTCTAAGGAGATCTTCATGCTTATCAATAAGACTTAAGAATTTCTCCCCATCAGGAGTTTCATAGCCAAGCTTCTTACAATCAGAAACGAGATTTGAAGCCATAGCCTTTAATGCTTCAAACCATGTATCATGAAGCCCTGACTGCCTATAGCCATATTTATCATTTTTGATCCTGTGTATCTTGGCAAGCATACCGATCTTTTGTCTCTGAACATTTTCATGTTCATCGTCAGTAAAATTCACTGCCCAAAGAGGCTCACCTTCCATCAGCTGCATGATAAAGCAGTTACTCTTTATTATTTTCTTGGAAAAATCAGATACGTATACTTCGGGGCACAGGATATCAGTATTATCGTGCATCTGTTTATACCAGAATACTTCCGACTCCATCATATTCTTTTCATATGTAAGGACCTGCGCGTCATCAGGTGGTGCGATCTTAAGGGCATAACTCTTCCCATTGTCGCAAGTAACCTTGTATGCAGCGTTGAACTCGCCATTTCCAAGAGGTGTGATACTCTTTACAGTTCCCAAATTATGGTTTTTAAATAAATCTCTTATCTCGTTCTCACTTGCTTCGTATTTCGTCTTACTCTTTATCATGACTCTGAACCTCCTTCAGCAGTTTTTATTTATAATTACTCTATCATTTCTTCATAAAAACAGACCCCCAACACACTTATCCAGGCCTGTTTTTCACTAATATTATCATAAATCGTTGGCTACACTTTTTCTCATCGAATTGTTTTTATCGATACCTGTTGAATTTTCTCAGCCGCTTTTTCCGGAGTTATCTTGCCTAGCGCCAGCTCCTCCAGCACATCGTATACAGCCAGGCTTATATCCTCATACTCGATTCCTCTTGGGCCTGCTACGTTTGTTTTTCCATTTTCTATGATAGTACCTAAGTTTTCTTTGCCGTCTCTACTTAGTCCATTGACGCTCAGCTCCATATCAGCGCGGGATGGCATATACTCAAGATACTGATTTACAAGGAGATCCTGACCTTCGCAGACAAGATACTGCATGAAAAGGAAGGCAGCTTCCTTCTTGGAAGACTCGGGATTAAGGCACAGGATTACATCAGGATCCGCTGTAACAGGAGCCACCTTTCCATCGTTATTCCAGTCGATAAGGAAAACGTCATGGTCTGCGCCTTCTCTGTCGAAAACTTCTCTCGTCCTCTCATCACTGACCGTATACATGTTCATAGCCCATGAGCCATTGGTGATCATCGCACATGCACCATCACGCTGGAACTTGTCATTGACAGTGTTATAAAGCGGCGTTTTGAAAGCATCTTCCTGGAACACTCCATCAGCAAAACAGTTCTGCCATATCCCGAAAGACTCTATGATAGGCTCTGATTCAAAAGAAGCATTTCCTTCAATAGCATCATATAGAGCATCCTTGTCACAGTCACAAGCTATGGACATCCACATATCAAGAGCCATCCAGTTATCTTTAGCTCCTATCATAAGGGGCATCTGACCATTTTCACGAAGGACCTTACATGTCTCAAGCATTTCAGTATAGTTTGTCGGGACTTTGCAGCCATATTCTTTTAGTATATTTACATCAGCCCACATATATCCTGCATAGGTCTGTCCAAGAGGAAGGCCGTAAACCTTACCATCAGCGCTGCTTACACGTTCTATGCATGAATCAAAAAACATACTGCGAAAATCTTCTCCCCATGCCCTTTCGCAAAAAGGAGTCAGGTCTTCTTCAAAAAGTCTGAACGTCTCAAAACGTGCCCCCGAGCTTATTCCATACACATCAGGGCCGTCCCCGTCTATCAGTTCTACTCTCATATGCTCCTGATAAGTCGCCGAAGTGGTGAAAACATAGTTGACTATAATATCAGGATTTTCTTTTTCAAAAGAATCTATGATCTTGTAGATGGGACTATCGGGCCCATAATCTGCAGGATTCCAGGTCTGGAATGTTATGATGGTCTTTCCTTCCGGCTGACGGGATGTGCAGCCTGAAATACTGCAAAGGCATATGGTAATTACAAATAGAAACAACGAACTTTTTTTCATTGTAAAACCTTTCAGTTATCAAAAATAAACACCTTTAAGTGATATGATTTTTAAATTTAGTATCATTTTGTTTTATACTAATTGAATATATTAATTATTCCTTGAATAGTTCCATTTTCGCATTTTTATGAACACTCGAATTTTCACTTCATAATATTTCTATTACTTATAAGATGCTTACTTATATGATCATGCGTACCTTAAACTTATTATCTTCAGCAATATATCTGATCTCGCTCCCAGCCTTCGATACAAAATCAAGAACACTTCTTGTTCCGATACCATGCCCCTCTTCAGAAGCTACCGGATGTCCATCTTCATCAAGCACCACTTTTTCAAGACAGGAATTAGATATCTCCAGAAGGAGCTGCTGCTTATACTTGGCTGTTATTTCTATAAAGCGATTCTCTTCCGGAACCTTCTCGCAAGCATGGATCGCATTCTCAAAGAGGTTACTTATGGCAATGGCAAGCTGCATTTCATCAACTCCGATATTATATGGAATATTTGCAGAGACATTCACCTTTATATTATTTCGCTGCGCTATAGTCACATAATGCATAAGAGCCGCATTTACAGTCGCATTCTCACAGTACCTTTGACTTCCGCGCGGCTCCTGGGACAGACGCTCTTCAAGACACTTTTTTGCTTCGTCTGTTTTCCCATCTTGCAAAAGAGATAAGATCAGGGCTTCAAAATGCCTTCTGTCATGGCGCATTGCCCTGTCTTGACTTAAGATCTCTTCTGTAGCATACAGACGATCTTTCATGCTGCTTGCTGCCATTTCAAGTATCTTGGCATCAGATTTTAGCTGATATTCCCTCTGTTTAAGGGCTGTTGAATCAACCAGCGCATAAAGCTTTCCGATCACTTCTCCATCTGCCGAAAGCTCTTTTTCCTCAGGAGTATAGTACTTGTCGCCAACCTTTATGGTGTCTTTTCTTATGATCGCTTCTTTTAAAGTGCTTACTACTCTTACGGGATCTTTGGTTATATCAGGATACAGCTCTTTGGCATGCTCGTTGTAGTACTGAAGCCTCCCCTCACTATCCAAGGCGATCACGCCCTCTGACAATCTGTCCACAATATAGTCCCTTGCCATATCTATTACGCCCAGCAGGTTATATCTGAAGATAGCTATAAACATGGAAATTGTGATCGCAACATTTCCGAACATTGATATGTCGAAATAATACGTGGCAAAAAATGCATGTGCGATCTGCATGATATAAAGAGAAGCAGCTATAAAAAATCCGCTTAAGATAATAAAAACACGCTTTCTGGCTGTTTTTCCTTTATGGCTTTTTAATGACCTTATGAGAGCAAGCAGAATAAGGATGATAGCAATAGTCTGGTACTGCATAAATATTTTATGAACTATACCATTTCTATGCAAAAGAACAGGAAACATGCCGGTCTTGTCAAACCAGATCAGCGAATAATATAAAGTATGTTCATTAAGAGTAAAAATAAAAGCGTAAACAATTACATCGATCAAGATAAACGCTCTAACAACGAACTTAGGAATCGTGATATGGCACAACTCTATCGAAAACATAAAAAGCGAGAATACGATAAATACTCTCCCAGCGTACGAGAATTTTAGGGCAGCAATGTACGCATCTTCCGTCTTGGACAGTAACTGTAAAAGATATCCAGTATTACTCACAAGCATTACGATGCAGTTAAGGAAAAGATACCCGTGAAGCTTATTCTTAAGATTTCGAAAGACAATAAAGCCCTCAAAAAGCATGGCAAATAGACTAAGTATTATTGCTGCTAGAAGAAAATCGCGAATGGTCATCTTAGTATTCCTTTGTTTAATATGGCTTTTGCAAGGAATTAACAAAAATCATATTTATATTTCAGATTGTTGCTTTCACATAATCAATTATAGCATCTGGTTAAAAAGAAACAGACCCAAATACACTTATCTGGGTCTGTTTTTTTGAATTATCTCCGTGATATTGAAAAAATGATTCTTGTAATCAGGAGTATAGGATTCAAGCACCTCTTCGACATATCCTGCGGGAAAAGACGCCAAATAGCGTTGCTCAGCAATAAGCTTATCTACATATTCTTCAATAGCATCAATCCCTGTTTTTCCTGTTACAGGCACAGGTGTAGGATAGTCCATGGTTATGATGGTATCCTGAGGCGAAAATCTAGGTGAATACAGCTTAAAGAACCCGGGTATAGCCTTCAATACTGTATCATTTAAATTTTTATTTCCATAAGACGAAAATGCCGAAATGAGATTTTTATATTTTTCTTTAGTTCTTTCAACCTTATCTATCACTGCATTAAAGCCAGCTTCATACAATATTCTAGCGTTAGTATTGTAATCTTCAGGTAAGTTATCCGATACCTGCTCTGCTTCCCTAATGCAGTAGATAACAGCTTCCATCAAATGCTGCGCAGCTTCATAGGTCACAGAAGTGCTTTCACCTCTTGTATACATATCAGATAATTCTGCTACTATTGGTATCAGATCTTCCGGCTTATAATTCATTAAATTCATCCTCTATATCTAGCTTCTCACATTTATAATTCATTAAAGCCATCTTCTATATGAAGCTTTTCAAGTTTATATCTGTCAGCCCAGTTTTCGCCCGCTCTGACTTTCCTTGCAAACGCTTCAAGTGCAGTACCTTCAAGATATTGGAGATCTCCTCCGGACTCGCGTTCATAAGCATTTTTCATAATACTTATAAGGTCATCATCTGAAACCATATCCATGGATTCGTTTTTGTATAGATAAAAGATATCTTGGAGGCGTGCCAAAATATCAGCATAATTGTCCTTATTTATAAATGAAGAATCAGCAAATGCACGAATAAGTTTTGGCATGATGCTATCGCCAAATTCTACGCGCCTTTCAGTTTTCAATGTACTTCTTCCGCACTGGGCAAGGACCGTCGCTTCTTCTTTTGTCAAAGTCAAGCCATATTCTTTACTAAATTCATTCGCCTTAATTATCTGCTCTATCTGATATTGTTCGCTCATCCTGAGCATCAAATCATTATCTGCCATACATTCCCCAATATTATTCTAATTTAGTTCTTGTAGTATTATCTTTCAATTTCTTCATGATCAGTTACAAAACTATATGTCTTAACATCATCCCATTTCCTGTCTTCGCACCAGTACACAGTTTTTTCATCAACATCGAAGACCATCGATACAACAGTAGGACACACTTCCTGCGAGGCCTCTTTTAACACATTAAAACAATCCTTAACATCAAAGCTGTCCCCACATGCCTTGATCGCATCCTCCGCCTTATGATATCTGTCCAATCCCATCCATGGGTGCGTAACGCTATCCTGCTTATATGGTGAAAAGTTAGTAAGGATCTTATACTCCGGTTTTTCGTAATACTCTGCTCCCTGGCCCGGAATTATATGAAGCACATTTCCGTCTTTATCAGATAAGGAAGACATAAAAGTCACATTTCGTACGCTGCATATGCGCTCCGTATCCGCAATCTCTTTTATCTCATCAAGTGTCTTTTTCATGGTAAGAAGATCTATATCCAGCATGATGATATTGGGTTCATCCCCAGAGGCAGGATTACTTCTTTCATCAAAAGGATGACAAGTAGGCATCCCGACAAAATCGCCTCTTTTATTAGCTCCAAAAAGAGGGAGCCATCCTTCTACAGGATCGTTTATTTCTATATAAACTCCATTTTCTGAAGTTCTTATTCTGTGCTGCATATCAATGATATCCAAGTTCCAGCCTACGATCGACTTACTTTTATTTACAACAATACTGGTACACATCTATCTTATTTCTCCAATTCATTTTTACTCAATGACCTTTTTAGGCCAATTACAGATTCCTACTTCAAGAACCCTTTCTTCTTTCAAATGAAAATCAGCATATTTGCAATACCAGCAGCCTTTCAGACTTGGTATCGCATCTTCCCTTGGCGTGTATGCAGGGCATATATCTTCCGGCCATACACTGCCGTCTCTTTTCGGAATTTCATAATTATTTGCCTTATTATTCATAAATACAGTCACTCCTCACACGAACCTATAATCCATGTAGCTGTCCATAACTTCAGAATACCTGCTCTTCGTTACAGGTATCTGCTCTCCGCCGCGAAGGGTAATATCTGTTTTTGTCAGCTTATCAATTGCTGCTATGTTCACAACTATAGATTCATGGCATCTTACAAATTCTTTCCCTTTATGATTCTCATTAAGATATTCTGCAAATCCTATTCTTAGAGTTGGTGTTGATATGATTTCTCCATCATCCATGTGATACGAAACCACATGATTGCGATATTCTATATATAAAATCTCATCAAGATGCAGGGTCTGCATGCCGCCCTTTATCTTGATAGATATACTTTTTTCATTGGAAATATCTACACGGGATATAGCCAGATCAAGAGTTGAAAAGAGCTTCTCTTTGTCGATCGGCTTCAGAATATAATTGATTGGATTTACATCAAAAGACTCAAGCGCATAGGAACTTTCAGATGTGGCAAAAATAATCTGGGCATCCGGTTGGTTCCACCTAAGCTCCCTTGCAGCCTGAATCCCAGTCACCATCGGCATAACTATATCAAGAACGTAAATGTGTGGTCTGAAATGCTGGCACTCTTCGATCAAAGTATCCGGATGATCAAATACCCTGACCTTTGCTCTAACATTCTTTTCCTTAAGATATTCCAGAACCAGCGCATTAACTTTATCACGATCAGTCTTGTCATCATCACATATTGCTATGCGCAAGCCTGAATCCTCTATCATATCTTTGTATTCCATGAATCCCCCTGTAGTACGTTTTTAAGCATCTATACTAATTATATCATTCACCGACTTCAAGTCTGTGCTTTGCATCCGGATTACTATTTATGATCTCTGCGATCTTAGAACATGAATTCATGTCAGCACAATCCCCACAAGTCTCAAAGTTCTTGCCCAGTGCACACTGTCTGATCTGACACATAGATTCACAATATGGAATTATTATTCTGTCTTCTTTATTAAAAGTACCATGTATTAAAAACAGATCCGCTCATGCACTGATTTGGACCTGTTTTACACTGATTTATCTGATTGCGTTTTCTTGTTTTTCCTGGTACTTGAGAAGATCTTCCGTCATATCCTTGGCGGTCTTTAAGTCAAGCCACCAGATTATGAGATTAACCAGTACAAATATTATTACTATACTTATTGCAACTCCCACTGCTGCCGCGATCAGCTCTGATGTAATCTCTCTTCCTCCAAACATAAACGCAAGCATAAGCACAATGATAAGAAGCATATTCATCACTTTGCGAATCAGCTCCTGCTTAACTGATAACTCTTTCTTATCTCTTATCACAATACTCGGAATCGTCCCAATAAGTCCATAGATAAGCGGATACATAAACGCTTCATAGCCAAAGACCTGGGTGGGTTCAAGTAGCTTACCAAGAATAAGCATCGCTACATTTATTAAAGTCACTGTTATAAAAAAACTGTTTAGTATTTCTTTTATACGTTCCTTCATGTTAATCCTCGCGTAAATTCTTTATGTCAGTTCATAGTTAAAATAAGTCGCCGGCAAAGCTACAAATAGATCAGCCTCGGAGCCTTTCTTTTATCTCTGCAACATATTTTCTTGAAATTATCACGTTTTCATTATTCTTAAGCTGACAAAGGAACCTTCCGTTAAGTGCCGGTTTGATCGATGTGATTTTCATAAGATTCACAACAACCGACTTAGAGATCCTGGCAAAGCTTCTATCTGCAAGAAGCTCTTCGAATTCATACAAGCGCTTATGAGATTCATAACAGCTCTTAGACAGATAAATGAAAGTCTTGTCATCCACAGCTTCAATATAATAGATTTCAGAAAGCGGGATCTGATACTGTTTTTCCTGCTTTGTGGCTTCAATAGTGCCCTGATGGAGCTTAACAAAACGGATGATCTCTTCTACCCTGGAATCGCGCCTGTGGCATCCAATCTCAATATATTCAGTTTCTTCACTCAGGATCTCTTTTACCTTAATCTCCACTATTATCAGTAACTCTCTTCTACAGAGAATTCTCCTTCGTTTTTTAGATAGCAGTCATAGAATCTTAAGATAATGCCGTTCATGGTATCAATGCACTCTCCCGCATCCACACTTCCTGTGCCAAGCATATCTGCAAGGAATGGAGATATAAGCGGAAGATCTGTAAAATTCATATGTCCTGCGTTCTTAAAGTATGTTTCATATCCGCAGGTCGCGTTTTGCAAAACAACATTATTGGCATATGCATAGGAGTTCTGTACTGCCTCAATTTCGCTCTTATGATGCTCCTCATTATCTATTGCAAGAAGAGGTGCACGATAAGGCTCATCATTTATCGTAACTACGCCGTTTTCTACGCCTGTCTCTTCGCCAAGCATCGTTCCGTCAATATCTATAACTGCAGATATATCGTCTCTTCTTCCCACCGTAACAGCAGTTGCACCGCCAAGAGAATGTCCCATCAGACCTATTTTATCAAAGTCAGTTGCTTCAAGAATAGCTACAATTATATCTTTGTCCTTCTCATCAAAGAACCATGCGTCTGACAAAGCTTCGCTATTTCCAGCTTCCTTAAGTTCATCTATTACAAAATTCATGTCAGCTATGCGAAGATCCATCCACTTAGATGTAATGTCATAGATTTCTGATTCCGGAACATCGCTGCTGCCAACATTAAGAGCTGTATTAAAAAACTCCAGATCAACTGTAATTGTCTTACCTGAAGAATCTTTTGTAAAAAAAGAATGATACGGGTGGTCAAGACTTACAACAACATATCCATGACTTGCAAGCTCCATATAAGTAGAGCTGTTACTCTGATAATAGCCAAAAGCACCGTGGCTGAATATTACAAGAGGAAGGCTGTCTTCCTTAAAATCATCTATGTTCTTTGGAAAATAAAAATGAACCGGAACTTCACGATAAGAATCATCGTCTTCAAAGGTCTCTACTCTGTTTTCATCAATAAGTATCGCCTGAGCCTGCGCAAATTCATACTCTCCTGTCGTCTCCCTACCGTTATAATCCCTTATAACAAATGCAGGCAGCATACTCATTGCGAAAAGAATGATTCCACCTATACAAGATAATACTATTGTAACACGCTTTTTTGACTTTTCGTTTTTGCGACTCACCAAAAATGAAATAAATGCAATAACAAGTCTTATGATAAGAAGACCAGCAAGTCCCTTGTACCTTATGGATGATCCCATTCCCGGAAGGAGCAAAAGAAGCAAAAATGCCATTTCTGCAATGCATAATATGAGTCTTCTGGAAATCCAGTCCTTCTTTGAGGGTTTTCTTAAAAACTCTGATACTGTAAAGCCAATCTCGATAATAAGAATAATAAGTAATAAAATAGTTGCCATAGTTTTTCCGACCGCCTTTCTGTTTTATAAATCGACTATAAATCCGGCACAGCCTCTATTCAATGCGTGCACTGGTAAGATGCACAAATCGGCGGTGAAATGCATTTTTGCAAATAAAAAGAGCCATAAATAGACTCCCCTATAGGTTTTAGTACTATTTATGACTCAATATGAAAAACTATTTATAACTTCCTTCGACAGCCAATCTCAACTGCCTATATCTTAGAAGTTTCCCAATACCACAATTGAGAATGTCGCTGCTGCGCACAAGATTCCGATCTGTGCGGCTGATATCTTTTTATAAAGTCTAACAAGTATGAGTACGCACCATACCACGATATTGACTACAACCCATGATGACAGAATACGTCTAGGTGTGAATCCATATCCAACGATATATACGCCAAGCTGGAATGCTGCAAGAAGTGCAAATGCAAGTGCAAATACAAACAGTATCGTTGCAAGGATCCTTGTCTTCTTCTGTGTCCACAATGCTTCTTTGGACACAAAACATGAAGCACCCATTATTGCCATGTTAAGAACTACTACTCTTACAAGCTGCCTGAAGCTTCCAACTGCATATTCTGAAGCTTCGTGAGCTGTTGTTGCGATATTGCCGTTTAAAAGGTCTATAAATGCACTGATAAAAAAGATTCCATACAATGCGCATACACTTCCGATGATTATATATGCAGAATAAGAAGGAAGTGTGTGGAAGCTTTCAGTTTCTTCCTCAAGTTCTTTTGCAGATACAACTTCTTCTTTTGTTAAAGATCCCGCTACCAGAGCATACAGCCAGCATCCAAAAGGAATTGATAACAGGATTATAGGAAATGTCTCTTCAAAAAATTCCGCTATACTATCTATTGAAAAAATATTTACCCAAAAATCAACAAATCCTTCACTGATTCCTGCAAATGTCTTAGATACGCCGACAAGCTGTGAAATTGCTATAGCGCAAACGATGATTGCTACGACAACACTGACTGCTATTATACCAAGATCTTTGTTTTTAGGCTTTTCTTCTTCATCGTCAGGAGCAAAAAAATCTTTTTCTTCATCTTCAGGTTTGTCTTCTTTATGGAAAAGCTTTCTGGCTCTAAGGAGAAAATTACTAATAGGAACCATTACTGCTCCTGTAAAACAGTCGGTGAGAAAAAAGATACCACTTCTTCCTGCTGCCAGGATTCCCATACGACACATTACATAATAGATGATAGTACCGTGCCATATCAAAAGCTGATATATATCCCAGTCTCTGTGAAGTCCATAAACACAGGCTGCTATTGATTGCAGTAAAACACAGATCATGAATATGATCGGCTCTACAACTGACTTGCCGTTTTCTTTGAGTTTCTGATAGGTATTACCAAGAAGATATGCAAAACTTTCTGTCCATAAGATAAACAACACTGCAAAGATAAGCATCCATACGCTTTGACCATATACTCCAAAGAAATCCTGGCATAAAACAAATTTCAAATAGATGTAGCCAATTATATAACTGATAATTGCTGCTATTTTAAATACATTTGATGTTGATATTGTCTTCATAACGACCTCCATCGTTACTCCTTGTCCTCAACATATTCAAGGATATCGCCTGGTTGGCATCCCAGCTCTTTACAAAGTGCGTTAAGGGTGGAGAAACGAATTGCCTTAGCTTTATTATTTTTTAAAATTGAAAGATTGGCCGGAGTTATATCAACTCTGTCAGCAAGATCACCCGAGCCGACATGTCGCATAGCCATAACTACATCCAAATTTACTCTTATCATGGCCTGCCTCCTTATACCGTATAATCCAGTTCGTCTTTCATTTCTACCGCTTTGCTAAAAGCGTTCATGACAACTCTGATGATCGCTGTCATAAATGCCGTAGATGCGCAAACAACCAGAATAAAGAATCCGCAGGTTATTCCCATGATAAAGGTGATCACACACGCGAGTAATACTATGTCGCTTATGATCTTCAGGGATCTGACGTTTCGTACTGAAAACACTTCGCCGTTATCTATCCTGCTCACCAGCCTGTAAAGCTGATATAGCATTACGAATAAAATAATCGCGCAGATATATCCAAGTACGATGAGAACCCAGAATCTCGGATAGCCCGTAAGCCAGGGAGATTCGAATACTCCTTCTTTTGATTCAAGAGCCACCATTCTTACGATCTTAGGTCCAAAAAAGCACATAACAACCGAAGCTACAGCGACTAGTACTATAAAGAGTTTAGTTACCTTTACACTGGATAACCATCTTTCTTTATTCTGTTTATTCATTTTTATTTCCTCCATGGAGAAGCTGAATTTATTATTATATTATTTTCAGCTTACAGTTTATTATACTATTCCGCCTCTGATCGTTTGTCAATATATTTTTATCGTTTTTCGATATATTTTTATTGTAAGTCGAAAATCCAACCCTGTTTTTGGTAAACTCGTATCACTCGTATCACTCGATCACTCAATCACTCAATTTCAAAACGAGATAAAAATACCTACAGTCCGGCTCTCCCACAAGCCCAAACTGTAGGTATTTTCCCCATTAAGTCACCAGAACATTACACCGAGTCGTATATATATATCTTACCCGAAAACGCTCCTCACCATCCCGCACAAAATATCTCCGGTGACTTCCGCACCAAACTTCCCCGAGTCAATGCAGACATCTCTATTATCAAATATTCCTGTTATACTTTTACAATACTTTTTCCTGTAAGCTTCTCTCGCCTTATCAACTTCCTGAAGCATTCTTCTTGCGGTCTTTTCATCCATTCCAAGAATCGAAGTACAGTTTTCGATACGCTTTTCTACAGGTGCATAGACGTATACATTTAGTACCCTGTCCATATCCTTCAAGCAGTAATCTGAGCATCTTCCAACTATTATGCAGGAATCCTTCGAAGCAAAATCTCTTATGATATTAGACTGAATCTGAAACAGTTCTTCCTGCATGCTTACAGGTCCCATTCCAAGAGGATATCTTTTTTCACTAAAGAAATTTCCATAGCGCTCTTCTTCCCTGCTGACTTCGGAAACTGGAAGTCCCATCCTTTTTGCAGTCTTTTCAACGATGTCTCTGTCGTAGAATTCAATGCCAAGGGACTGCGCCATATGCTGGGCTATGGTTCTGCCCAAAGCTCCAAACTGTCTCGAAATTGTAATCACATATTTATCCATCCAGGGCCACTCCTTTTCCGATGCGATCAAGGGCTGATGACTTTCTTCTTCCACCCACTGCCATTCTCTTTTTCTGAAGATTCCTGACTGTCATTGAGAGAGAGAAGTTGATCACAAAATAGATCAGGGCTGCGGCGCCAAACAAAACAAATACATCTGAAACATTTATGGAATTAGTCCCGTTATATCTGTTTGCTGCGGATAATATCTGCTTGGTCCTTGACATAAGCTCGATAACCGCGACGTTCGCAAGAAAGGAACTGTCCTTGATAGTAGTAATTACCTGGCTTAACAGAGTTGGAATGATCGCTCTGAATGTCTGCGGAAGAACTATATACCACATGATCTGAACCATGCTAAAGCCCTGAGAGTGACCTGCTTCGATCTGCCCATGGGGTACGGAATTGAGGCCTCCTCTTACTATCTCCGCAATAACTCCTGATGTATATAAGATAAGCGCAATCGCTGCCTTAAAAAGGAGTTTGTTATTAACAGAAGAGAGGCCAAACATAGGCTGATCCACAAAAGCAGGGACCGGGCAAAAGACAAGGCAGATAAATATCCAGAACAAAAGCGGAGTATTTCTGAATAGTTCAATATAGGTTACAGAGACTGCCTTTAAAATCTTAGTCTTTTTAGTTGTGCAGTAATTTCTCAAAAGAGCAAGTACTGTCCCTAAAACTATGCTGAATAATACTGCCACCACAGATATTATCAGTGTGAAAAGAACTCCATTTAAAAGGAAAGTTATGATCGCAGGATTCCCCAGCATCGAAAGGCTGTTACCAAGTGTATCCATATATTATGCCTCCTTTGGTGCGCCGCTTTGGAACGCTTTTTGTTCCCTCTTTTTCAGGGAGGTCTCCCACATCGAAGCAAAGGTCGATAATGGGAAGCATATTATAAAGAATATCGCTCCACACACAATATATGCAGGTGCATAAGATCCGCCGGTATTTTCACCTGTAACGAAGCTATAGGTAAGGGACAGAAGGTCTGCTCCGCCAACGATGTAAAGGCATGAGGTATTTTTGATCATGTTAACAATAACATTGGTCATAGGCGGAAGGATAACCTTAATACTCTGTGGAATGATGATGTAATACATCTGGCCAACATATCCAAAGCCCTGAGACTGAGCCGCTTCAAACTGTCCTTTTGGAACAGATTCAATTCCTGCTCTTATTACCTCTGCCATATAAGCCCCTGTGTAAATGCCAAGTGCCAGGATTCCGGTCACTATAATTCCGGGACTGTGTCCTGAAAAGGCAAGTGCATAATATAGAAAGCACATCTGCAAAAGGACCGGAGTGTTCTGAATTACTTCCACATATACCCTGCTTATTGCCTTAAGGACCTTTTTGCCACTTGTAGCAAGCAGTCCGAAGATGATCCCCAAAGCAAGAGCCAGTAAAAGAGCAACCAAAGCTGTTTTCAAGGTATTAAGAAGGCCAAGTAAAAACGTTCCTCTGTATATCCATATTTTGTTCCATGCTCTTGGTGAAAATAATCCAGACATCACCCATCCTCCTTAAAGCTTAGTTACTTACATAAATCTTTATTCCTTACATAAATGCTTTTTACTCAAGTCCGTTTTCAGCAATCAGCTTATCTATTGTTCCATCTGCAAGATAGTCTGAAACGAGCTCTTCTGCTACAGCAGAAAGTCCTGATCCCTTGGTTGTAGCGATACCATATTCCTGAGGAGCAAACTCTGCATCAATGTAAGATCTGCCCTCTGTCTTGTAGATAGCAAGAATGGACTTATCTACGCAGAACGCATCAACTTCACCTGCGCTAAGCGCTGTAGAAATTGTCGGATAGTCATCATACTGCTGAAACTTAACACCCTCTGTCCATGTAGCAGGATCAAAGCTTTCTTCATCGAAACCATCACCGCTTATAAGTCCTTCTTCGATCATGGCCTTAACAAGTGATTTTGCAGATGTTGATCCAGAAGAAACACCTACTGTTGTACCAACAAGATCTCCTAGTGACTTAAGTCCCTTAGCATCTTCTACAAGAACTGTAACGTGGTCTGTGTAATAAGGAGTTGTGAAATCCCAGCTCTCTTTTCTCTCATCAGTTATTGTGAAGGTTGCAAGTACGCAGTCGATATCACCTGAATCAAGAAGCTCTGTTCTTGTAGCTGCTGTAACAGCTGTGAATTCAACCTCAACTCCAAGCTTTTCTGCAAGCGCCTTGGCAAGTTCAATCTCAATTCCTGAATACTCGCCTGTTAATGGATCTTCATATCCAAAGCCCATAACCGCATTCTTAACACCAACTCTTAATACTCCTCTGTCCTTGATTGCCTGAACGTCTGCAGCAACTTCTGTCTCAGTTCCCTCTGAAGATACAACTTCTGAAGCGCCTCCTGCAGCAGATACCTGATCAGTCTTACCACTTTCACCCTGTCCACCGCAGCCGGCAAGCATGAATGTTAATACTCCTGCAAGAACTGCTGATAAAAATCTCTTTTTCATAATTATCATCCTCCTAATTTTTTATCTGATAATCTTACCCAGGAACTGCTTAACTCTGTCACTCTCGGGATTTGTGAAAAAATGTTCCGGTGTGCCTGACTCAATGATCTGTCCATCAGCCATGAAAACAACTCTGTCAGCCACCTGCCTTGCAAATCCCATCTCATGAGTTACCACCACCATTGTGATGTTTTCCTTGGCAAGCTTAATCATAACGTCCAATACTTCCTGTATAGTTTCAGGATCAAGAGCCGATGTAGGCTCATCAAAAAGTATTATCTTGCTCTGACTGCAAAGAGCCCTTGCAATTGCAATTCTCTGCTGTTGTCCACCTGAAAGGGTTGTAGGATAAACATCTGCCTTATCTTTAAGTCCTACGATATCAAGGTAGTGATACGCAAGTTCTTCCGCTTCCTTCTTGGATTTGTGATGAAGCTTGGTCGGAGCAAGTGTGAGGTTTTTAAGTACCGTCATGTGCGGATAAAGATTGAACTGCTGGAAAACCATAGACGTTGAGTCTCTAACAACTTTCGTTTTATTCTTGCTTGTAAGCTCCTGTCCATCTATGTACACATGACCTGAACTTGGTTTTTCCAGAAAGTTCATACAACGGACTGTTGTTGACTTACCTGAACCCGATGGTCCGATGATAACAAGCTTCTCTCCTTCTGAAACCTCCAGATTCACATCCTTAAGAACATGAAGATCACCAAAGTATTTGTTCACATTTTCAAGTTTGATCATTGCCATCGTTTTCACCTCTTATGAATGAAAAAACGGCGCTTTGGTATTAAACCGAAACGCCGTAGTTTCATTGCACTCATATATTTATTTGATCATAGAAATATAAAAAGAAAAGGCGCTTTGAACCACTGGGTGATTCAAAACGCCTTTGTTTGTATACAAGTATACGTTTTAGATTCTATTATGACAATTGTTATATTTATACAAATATTTTTTTATAAATATTCAAAATAGTAATCAATTTTACTATCACTTAAAGAATGCCATCTCGTGATTAAGCTTCTCAGCAATATCCTTAAGACCCTTAGCAGATTCAGCAAGTGTTGTAACTGTAGCGGAAAGCTCCTGCATGGAAGCTCCTGTCTCCTGTGAAGATGCTGCGTTCTCTTCTGAAATTGCTGAAAGAGCACTCATTGTATCAACAACAGAGTTCTTAGATGTTTCACAGGTTTGAGCTCCAGCTGCGATCTTCTTAACACCGCCAACTGTTGATGCGATATCTTCCAGCATACTGTTAACACTCTGAAGAGTCTCACCAAGAGCTGTCTGCTGATTGCTGTTACTATCCTTGATAGACTCAGCTGCATCAACTGCTGCCTTGGACTGATCAAGAAGGATATCCATCTCTTTTCTGATCTCATCAGCCATGTTCTTACTATCTTCTGCAAGCTTACCGATTTCTTCAGCAACAACTGCAAAGCCTTTTCCTGCCTCACCGGCTCTTGCAGCTTCGATAGAAGCATTAAGAGAAAGGAGGTTGGTCTGAGTTGCAATTGAGGAAATGCCCTCAACCTTGTCATTGATATTGGTAACAGCATTCTGTGTTGCAGAAATAGCTGTTGAGATCTCATCTATCTTACCAGTCATCTCGTTACTTGATTCCTGGAGATTTGAAAGAGATGCTGAGGATGCTTCTGAAGCTTCCTGCATTCTTCCTGCAAGGCCCTCAAGATCTGTTGTTGAAGCCTGAACTTCTACAACTGCATCTCCAATATTGCCAACATTTGTAGATGCCGTCTGAATCTCATCAGCCTGCTGAGTAGCTCCTGATGCGATTTCCTGAACTGCGTTAGCAACATCTTCTGTAGTCTGAGAGATCTGACTTGCCATATCAGACAGTTCCATTGAAGAAGTCTCTACAGTATCTGAAGATGATTTAATACTTGATACTATTCCGGAAAGCTTACCAATTACTGTATTCGTATTATTTACAATTGCGCCAAACTCATCTTTTTGCTTAGTATATTTACTAATTGTATAGAACTTACCATCAGCAAGCTGAGCAAGCGATTCATTAACTTCCTTAATAGGATCTGTAAAGCTCTTAGCCATAAGGAATGAGATCACAACTGCAGCGACGAGCATTAAAACACCTATTACGATAGAGATCATTGCAGAGCTATTAGCAGAAGCCATTGCTTTGTTATAATCAGTAGATACTACGACCTTAAATCCTGTAACATCATCTTCATAATATGACATGATAAGCGGAGTTTCAAAACTTGTCTTATCAACAATTGTTCCTGAACCATCTGCACAATATGGAGTACCTGTCAGGTCATACTCCTCATCCGGTCCTATTTCCATCTTGGCATGAGCTGCCATGATATTATTTCTATCTGTAACGAAAGCATCTTCTGTCTTTGAAGCAAGTAATTCATGAAGGGCAGATAATGAATAGTTTCTCTGAACTGTTCCTATAATATCTCCATTTGACCCCTTGATAGGTACACACATCGTTATCATTCTGTCACCTGTTGTACTGTTTACAAGTACATTGGAGATGTAGGAATTTCCTTTCTTAGCTTCCTGAAAGTATTCTCTTGATGATACGTCAGTAAGTGTCCCGCTTGATTTGACAACCTGCATACCCGTAGCATCAGCAATAGCAATAACATTGCCATCATCAAGGATCGCATCATTGACCTGAAGCATCTGGATCATAACATCATCATCTATTCCGGCTGTTCCTTCCATATAAACTATTGTAGTTGGATTATTTGCAATAGCTTCAATTAAATCCAGATTCTCTTTTATAACGGTATTGAATTCAGACGCAATATACTGAGACTGCCAGCTAAGTGAGGTTTCAGCATCTTCAAGCGCCTTATTAGTAGATGAAAAATAGCTGATAGCAAGAGTAACAATAAGCGGAATTGATACAACTGCTATCATAACAGCAATAAGCTTTGTCTTAATGCTCCTCTGCCCAGGCTGTTTTTTTGCTTTAGCCTTTTTAGACTGATTACCTTCTTTTGACATAATAGATTCCTCCATAGATTTCTATTATTTTATAAATATTTTTTGAATAAAGTGGAAAAATAGATATCGTATAGTATTCTTATCGACACAAAATATCAGTCTATGTATATCCAAAATAAATTAAAAGATAAAAAAATAGGCGTACGCAGAACGTACGCCCATCTAAAATATACATTCTTGA
>CAMVNV010000045.1 GCA_947168935.1 uncultured Butyrivibrio sp.
AAGTTATCAATGTGCATTTTTAGGGTGTTTCTATACTTTTGACACCCACATCATTCATATTAAAAGAATCATATTAATAAAAAAAAGAAATGGAGAGAGAAAGAGATGAAAAATTTTTTACAGAAGTATTTATGGCTTGTATCAATGGCAATTGGAGGAGTTGGAGCACTTCTTATCTGGTTCTTCCTTCCTCATCAGTCACAGATCGATGAGTTCTGGTGGCTCATCGTTAAGTTTGCAGTATTCTTTGCAGCAGTTCTGGGCGTAAGCTTTTTCCCGAACAAGCTCAAATTCGGTTACATCCTTGCAGCACTTCCATTTTTTCCATTCCTGATGCTCATCATTCCAAGAGCTAGCTACTACGGAATCTTCGGAACACTTGATACACCTGCTCAGGGCGAGATGTACACAAACCTCTACTTCCTGTGCTATCCACTTATCATCATGTCAGTTGCATTTGCACACCGTCTTGGCGGCGGCAAGCCTGGCCAGTCAATCAAGATCTGCGTTGCAGGTATCCTTCTTATCTTCTCAGGACTCCTTGACCTTAGCTTCAACACAGCTAACGGCAGACCTCTTGCAGAGTCACTTGACTATGCTTACCATATCATAATCCTCTTCGGCCGCGCACTTACATGGAAGGAAGGACTGGCATTCTGCCTTGCTCACTTCCCTGTTATCGCACTTGTACTTGCACTTCCTCTTGATAAGTGGTTCGCTAAGTGGGGACTTATCGAGGATACAGAAGTTAAGGAAGCAGTATCTGATAAGGCAGCAGCATAATAGCCCAGATCATATTGAAGTTTTGCAGAGAGGAGCTTGTAGCTCCTCTTTTTGTGCTTTTTTAATGGTCGTTCAAGGCTTTTGACACATATGATATAATAGTGGGCGTTGTATTGTTTTTAAAAATATGGAGGACGGTATGAAATACGTAAATTTTGTAATTAGGACTATTATTGGTATGTTGGCAAGCTTTTTATTGTTCTATCTCAATTTAATGATGGGGATAAATATGCTTACATGGGCTTTGTGGTTCATATTGCCAATGGGCGGTATGCTATTTGGTATGATCATAGGTTTTTTGGCCAAAGGAGGTATTCTTAAGGATAATAAACCTTTTAATACTGTTCATATTGTGGGGCTGATTATTGCGGGGGTTGTACTTGTCGGACTTATGACATATGCAGATTATGTTACTTGCTATATTACAGGCAGCGGGAAAACCAGTCGAACATTCAGCGGTTCGCATATCAGTAACTATGAAGTAGATGGACAACCTGTAGATTTTTCGAAATATTTTGATATGAGTTATGTTAATGCAGAGATGACTCTTAGTATTAAAGGTAATCGTTCACATCCGATATCGTTAGGATCGTCAGGATATGTTGGATTTGTTTATTTTATGCAGTACGTTGGAATAATAGGCTTTTCTTTGCTCTTTGCGTCATTAGTTCGTCGTATGCCTACATGTAAAAAGTGTGGTAAGTATTATATAAAGAAGGAAATTGACAGATTTGTGACTCAGCAGTCAGCTAACGATATTGCAGTTTCTTTTTTTACAAAGCTTAATCAATCTGATAATTACCAAAAAGAAGAGGGTAATGCCTGTGGAAAGTTCTATACACTGGTTGCTTATTATTGTCCGGACTGTCAAGATGGGTTTATGTGTGTAGTACATCATGTAAAGCAGGGGAAATCTAGTAGAGAAGTTATTGAAGCATCATATAAATTAAATGCCGAACATTTGGTGAAGCTGGGTTTGGTAAAAAACAGATGATCAGGTAAAGAAAATAGTTTAGAATGTAGATTTACAAACACCAGTTTTTGAAATCTGATTCATAGGAAAAATATGCGAAAGTTTTCCTTTGTTTTCTTGTACAATTCTAACAATCTTTTAGGCGAAGCTTAATTTTTTGTATATAATTAATAAAAAACGCATATCTAAACATAAGCGAAACAGTGCAATTTGCGGGAAAACGTTTACTCAAATTGTTATTGTTTCGCTTTTTCTTTTCCCATAAAATGAGAAATATCAAGAGGGAAAGTGCACGCCCTGTCACGAAAAAATACCAAAAGACAAGTTATTTACTAAAGTAAAACAGGAGGAAAATATGAAACAGTTTAAAATGCTTGTTTCAAAACTTGCAATTGCTCTTATCGTTTTTGCGGCAATTATTGCAAAGACAGCGGTTCCTGCATTTGCAGATGGTGAAGACATGATCGTGATATATGCACAGGTTCCGGGGGACTGGGAGAAGCCTTGTGTCTGGGCTTGGGACGATGACGGCAACAGCGCATTCGACATGTGGCCGGGTGGCGAGATGGATGAGGACAAGGACAACGAAGGATGGAGCTACGTTTACATCCCTTCATGGGCTAACCACATCATCATTAACGCAAACGGCGGCGAAGTTCAGGCTGACGAGATCATTCTTAAAGAAGCAGTTAACACTTGGGTATCTATTGCAGCACCTGACGATGTGACAGTTACAACCGACCAGGCAACAAAGGGCGACATTCCTGAATACGTCGAGAAGTTCCCGGTACACGTAAGGGTTGATGAGTCCTGGGGAGTTCCTCACATTCAGGCGGTGCTTGAAGACGGCGCACAGGCTTTTGAAGATACTTTAGGAAAAGAAATGTCTCTCGATGCAACAGACTGGTATACAGCTAGTATACCTGTTACAGCAAAGACTATCACAGTTCTTTCAGAAGACGGCAAATCACAGACAGAAGATATCAAGATCGATGCAGCTCAGGTATGGGTAAGCGTAGAAGCTGATGGCACATATGATTTTTCTTACGTAGATCCTGAAAAGGCAGCAGCACCAAACATCAAGATTTATGCGATAGCTCCAAGCGAGTGGGAGAAGCCTTGCCTCTGGGCATGGTCAGCACCAGACGGAACAGGTGTTTATACAACATGGCCAGGAGAAGCTTTTGAAGAAGATGAAAGCGGATGGCTTGTTAAGGAAGTTCCAGGATGGGTTAACTCGATCATCGTTAATGCTAATGACGGAACAGTTCAGACAGCAGATATCTCTATTGATGCAGGCGTAGATGTATGGGTAGTTGTAACAGATAAGGATACTTACGAAGTATACTACGATGAGCCTGAAGGAGTAGTAGATAGCGCAAAGGCAGCAGGAAGTGATGCTGGCGATAGCGAAGATGCTGATACTACAAAAACAGGTGATACAGAAGCTGCAAGCGCTGGTGCAAGTGATGGCCAGGAAGTTGCAGGCGCTAAGAGAGATGGCGGAAACACATCACTTCCGATAGTTGGAGGCCTTGTGGGAGCAGCACTTGTAGCGGCAGCAGGAACTGGTACTTATATGGCTAAGAAGAGAGCCAAATAATAAAAGTTCTTAGCTAATAGATTGATCTTAGTAGTAAGGTTATATCTAATATAGTAAAAATATTCGGAAGATATTATTTGACTTTAAAGAAGATTCAGAATAACTAAGTGACAAGAATAGTTTAAAAAGAATCAGTAAAAAAGAATCAGTAAAAAATAAGTAAAATAATCAGTTTAAACATCAGTTAAAAAGAATCAGCTAAATCAAAGATATACTCGGAGGGAGCAATGAAGAAAAGGTTATTTTCAATTCTAATGACACTGACAATGACTGCAGGAATACTCACAGGTTGCGGGAGCGCCAAAGCTCAGGTGGATGACAAGACCATCGTCATCTGGCACGACAAGGAAGATGCGGTAGTCGAGGTGCTTCAGGATAAGCTATCGACGCTTGAACCTGATATTCACGTAGTACTTGAGAAAAAGAGTGATCTCACAGAGTCACTTAAAATGGTTGGAAATGACCCGAATTCTGCTCCCGACATGTATATCTTCGCTCATGACAAGATAGGGGTGTATGCAGAGATGGGTATCCTGGCTGACATCAAGGATATAATATCTGAAAATCAGCTTAGCGACTACCTTCCTGCAACACTGGAAGCAGCTACCTATAAAGATACCATCTACCAGCTTCCTATCTACTACGAAACATTACTATTTGTATATAACAAAAGATATATGGACGAATCAGAAGTTCCTGCAACAACAGAAGACCTGTACAAGTACATGGAAGAGAACACAGCAGGCGGCCATTACGGCTTTGTAGAGCAGCACAGCACTCCATACTATGCCGCTGGATGGCTGGCAGGATTTGGAGCAGAGATTCTTAGTAAAGACGGAACACCAGGTCTTGACTCTCAGGAAGTTATAAATGCCCTTAATTATCACAAGAAATTCGTAGAGCTTATGCCCGGCGAAACAGAATATGCCACAGTTAATACTCTTTTCAATGAGGGAATGGCACACTCCACAATAGCAGGTCCATGGCTCATCCCCACAGTTCGAGAGAGCGGTATGGACGTAGGAGTAGCTCCAATGCCTGTGATCAACGAAACAGGCAAGCCCATCATGCCTTACATGGGAGTTCAGGGCGTGCAGGTTCTTAAATTTGCCGCTGAGAACAAAAAAGATTCTGTGTCAAAAGTATTAAATGTCCTTATGGACCCTGAAGTGGAAATTGAACTTGCCAAAGCAAGTGGCTGCGCACCCGCAAGAAACTCTTGCTATGACAATGAAGATATTAAGTCAGATGAAGTTGTAATGATGATGAAGGAGACAGCTCAGAACGCAGTTCCGATGCCTAATATCCCGGAGATGGATGTTATGTGGTCAGTTATGGGCAACCTTCTTACAGATGTAAATCTTAGCGGAAAAGATATAGCTGAGAGCACCGCAAAGGCGCAGCAGGACGCAGAACAGCTAATTTCCAGCATGAAGTAAACAGGGGGCTTCCCACTTGTTTTGGGGAGATGTAAGGTTGTGATATCCGATGCCGCTGATATAATCCTCGAGCTACCTTTCATTCGTCGTAGGGGCTTTAACGTACGCATTAAATTATCGCTAATACCACTCATTATTACGCTTATACAAACGATGCCCCTGAACACTCCTCATCCGGACTACGCTCGAGGATTATATCAGCGGCATCGGATAAGCAAAGTTTACAGACTCCCCAAAACAAGTGGGAAGTTTGAGATTACACAAATAAGATATGCAATAAATTAACTGGAGGCCCATATATAAATGGATACCTACTTCAAAGAAATAAATACTGATAATAATGAAAATACAAGCTGTATGATTAACAAGAAAAACAGTCATATAGGCAAAAATAAGGCTGGCTCGGAAACGCTTAAAGCCTATCTCTGGTCTGCGCCGTCGCTGACGCTGATATGCCTTATCGTCATATTCCCGATCCTATACACGGCTTACATATCCATGACCAACATGAATGTCTACCACTGGACGAACTTCACTTTCGTTGGGCTTAAGAACTACATGGATGCGCTTCTAGTCTTTGACAATGGCTTCATCTCAGCTCTTATCATGACGGTGGTGTGGACTGTTGTGAGTATGGTGTTTCAGCTTGTTATCGCCTTTATCCTGGCTTCACTTCTTAACGTGAAGGGGCTTAGGCTTAGGAACGTATATAAGACGCTTCTGATATTCCCATGGGCTATGCCGGGATATGTGTCGATCCTTTTGTGGAAGACTGGAATCTATAATTCTCAGTTTGGACTGCTGAATCAGTGGCTTTCAAAGCTAGGGCTTGAGCCTGTAAGGTGGCTGTCGTCCAACTTATCAGCTTTCATCTGCTGTACGATCGTAAATTTGTGGCTGGCGCTTCCTTTCATGATGACTATCATGGACGGGGCTTTCCAGAGTATCGACAAGAGCTTTTATGAAAGTGCAGTGCTTGACGGAGCGGGCTGGATTCAGAAAACAGTGTATATCACTATACCTATGATAAAACCTATCATCGGGCCATCTGTTATCATCACGATCTTCACCACCTTCAAGCAGTTCGACGTAATCTACCTTCTGACCCAGCAGGTGGGGGCAAGGAGCGGTTCGGACATCCACACCATCATGACCTATGCCTACGAGAAGGCCTTTGTCACCAACAACTACGGCTACAGCTCCGCGGTATCCATGCTTATATTCTTGATGCTGGTTGCTTTTACTATGTTTACTAATAAGATGGGTCAAAAGAAAGAGGACTTATGAAAAGACAAGCTGGAAATAACATAAAACTTCTTTTCCTAAATATGTTTTTTGTCATAGTATGCTTTATATCAATGATACCAATTCTATATGCAGTGTCAGTATCACTAAACAAGAACAATAGCCTTCTAAGCTCCAATTTCTCTTTTATCCCGAAGGCATTTACACTGGCCAACTACAGGGCGGTATTCGTTGACGAGCCAATCATGCTGTGGCTATCCAACAGTTTGATTCTTGCGGTGTCAACGCTTGTGATAGCGCTTGGAACGGGGATCCCTGCGGCATATGTTTTTTCAAGGAAAAGATTTGCAGGAAGAAATCTCATACTTAAGACCATAATCCTTCTCTATGCATTCCCGTCGTTACTGTCCATGACGGCGCTTTATAAGATCCTAAGCCCCATGGGACTTATAAACACGAGAATCGGACTTATCATAGTCTACACTGGAACTGAGGCGGTCTTTGCGCTTTGGAACATGAAGGGGTATTTTGACACTATACCAAAAGAAATAGAAGAGGCAGCAATGATTGATGGGGCGAGCCCGCTTCAGATAGTTGTCAGGATCGTCATGCCGCTTGCAAGGCCCACGATCGCGGTAACAGCTATGATGGTTCTTATATATGTATGGAATGAGTATATATTTGCAGTTAACTTTATGACAGGTTCAAATACTTACACGCTGGCAGCAGGACTGTATTCGCTGCAGGCAGGAGAGATGAGCGGTAACTGGCCCATCTTCTCAGCGGCTTCGATCGTAGTATCCGTGCCGATTTTAATAGTGTTCTTTGCTCTTCAGAAGAACATGACAACAGGCCTTACATCAGGAGGAGTAAAAGGATAATGGAAAAAAGTTCAATTCTTCATATCCCCATGTCGCACTACGCCTATGGGGAGGATGAGACTCATATAACAATAAGACTTCGTGCCAAAAGAGGTGATATCACGGCCTGCACGCTGTACTATGGCGACAGGTCCTGCAGGCAGACTCCGGTTCTTTTTACAAAGGCTGAAATGCACGTTGCGCATACGACAAGTCTTTATGACCTTTTCGAAGTGACGCTGGATAACCCTTACAAGAGGCTTTGCTATTATTTCTATCTTGAAAGCGGGGATGAGAGCACCTATTACTACGGCGACTGCTTTTGTAAATCGCCTGTTGACGACAGGTCAGAGTATTTTCAGCTTCCTTTTAACCATAGGGCTGATATAGTGAGCCCTCCGGGATGGGCCAAGGATGCGATATTTTATAACATCTTCCCGGACAGCTTTGCTACGAGTCATCGAAATATTAGCGGCGTATCTACGACTAAGGAATGGGAAGGCAACACCACAAGCGGAAAGCTTGGCGGTACCATTAAGGGAATAACTCAAAACGTAGATTATATCAAGGATCTTGGCATCAACGCCATATATATCAATCCTATATTTGCGGCGGGGGAGTATCACAAGTACGACCTTCTTGACTACTACCACATTGACCCCTGTTTTGGCACAAACGATGACTTCAAGGAGCTTGTGGATACCTATCACAAGAACGGCATCCGGGTAGTAATAGACGGCGTTTTCAATCACTGCGGCTGGAAGTTTTTTGCTTTTGAAGATGTGGTGCAAAAAGGCGAAGCGTCCAAATACAAGGACTGGTTCTACGGCCTTAAGTTCCCAGTTATAAGGCCCGACAACTTCGAGGACTATCCGACATACGACTGTTTTGGCTACGAGAGGATGATGCCCAAGCTCAACCTTGCTAACAAAGAGACCATTGACTATTTTGTCAATGTGGGAAAATACTGGGTTAGAGAGTTTGGGATCGATGGCTGGAGGCTGGACGTTGCAAGCGAAGTCAACGACGGCTTCTGGAGAGCCTTCAACGCAGCTGTTAAGGAAGAAAACCCTGAAGCAATCCTCATTGGTGAAGTGTGGGAGAGCGCTAATCACTGGCTTGACGGCACGATCTTCGATGGGGCCATGAACTACGATTTCAGGAAACATTCAAGACGATTTTTTGGCGAGAGGTCCATCGATGCAAGAGAATTTGCTGACAGGATCACGGACATGTACACAAGATATAGGAAAAAAACTGTGCAGTCCCAGCTTAACCTTCTAGATTCCCACGACGTAAGCAGGTTCCTGTCACTGTGCGATGGCGACGTGGACAGATACAAGCTTGCGGTTCTATTCCTGATGACTTTCCCCGGAATGCCCTCGGTGTTCTACGGAGATGAAAAGGGAATCATGGGAGTCCTTGAAAAAGACTATAGGAATCCGATGCCCTGGGACAAAGAGGAGACAGACCTTGGAAGGTTTTATAAGGATGTGATAGGACTTCGCAGATCGCAAGAGCTACTTAGGTCCGGAGAATTTAAGGTAATAAAAGGTGATGAGGGCGATCACTTTATAGGATTTATCAGATATACTAATGATAGTGAAATTATTGTATTGATGAATATGTCTGATGAGGACAGGGATATCACAAAGGTACTTAATTCCGAAATCCTCTTTTCACATAAACTTGATGGAAAGATGTTGCAGCCCAAGGGTTATGCGGTACTTAAGCGGACCAAGAATAATTAAATCAAAGTTCCATAAATGAGTAGGACAGATACGTAATAATACAGGATGCGAGGATAGACACGTATGAGCGTCACTATTAAGGATGTTGCAAGGCAGGCGAATACCTCGATTGCAACGGTTTCAAAAGTTATGCATGGTTCATATTCGATTTCAAAAGAAACTGCGGACAGGGTCAATCAGGTTATGGAGGAGCTTGGCTATCATCCTAACCAAAGGGCCAGGAATTTTGTCTCCAAGTCCAATAAGACCATAGCTTTCGTTACAGATATAGACAAGGAGGCAGGCTTTAAGAATCCCCACATGTTTGAGATGATGTGCGGGATGGAGGCCATGCTTTCTCAAAAGGGGTACGGCTTTTTGGTAAAGGGCCTTACGAAAAGTGATGTCTGTGACTATGTTAAGAACGCTTTTGAGACCAAATATGTGGACGGCTTTGTGATCCACGCATCCGTTATAACTCCGCAGCTGAGCGACCTGGTGGCGCTGCTGGGTATTCCTCATCTTGTGATAGGTGTTCCGAGCTTTGACAATAATTTCTGCTGGATAGATGCTGACAACAAGCATGCTGGACAGGTTGCAGCCAAGCACCTGCTTACTGTTGGCTATAAGACAGTTGCCTTTATCGGCGGAACTGACGAAGACAAGATCTCCATGCACAGATTGGAAGGCGTGTTGTCGATATTAAGCGAGCACGATGTCCTGATTCCATCTAATTATCTTCAGTACGGTAACTCCGGCGTAGAAGATGGATATGCCATGACACTTCAGATACTAAAGAGTAGCAGCCGCCCCGAAGCTATCATCTGTGCCAATAACTACCTTGCCTACGGCTGTGTCAAAGCTCTTCAGGACAAGAAGATAAGGATCCCTGAAGAGATAGGTGTTATCACCTTTGACGACTACCCCTTTTCCCAGATATTAAGTCCAAAGCTTACTGTCGTAAACATCGATGTGTACGATATGGGGCAGGAAGCGGGCAGCATGATCGTGCAGAAGATTAAGAAGCCCAATCTGCATATCCAGAGCTATATAACATATCCCCAGGTGGTGGTGAGAGAATCGACGAAGTAGGGAGACAATATAAGGCTCTATCCCCCAAATTCGACTTTTCCCCCCATCCATAGTATACTTATACGCTAGCTAGACTAATCATTAAGGAGCAGCGTATGAAGAAAAAGTATTTATCATGCATCATGGCATTCGTAATGTCTTTTGCTGTATTATCCGGATGCGGAGATATCAGCTTAGGCAAAGGGGGCGCGGATACCAAAGAAGAGGAAGACGATTCCGAAGAAGAATCTGAAGATGAGGATTCCACAGAAGAACCCGAAGAAGTAGCAGAAGAAACAGATAAGGAAGATAAGGACAGCACTGAATTCCAAAAAGGCCAGGTTGCAGGTCCGGATTCCCAGTGGGACGGAAGCTTTGTTGACAAATACGGCGTTAAGTTCTACGCAGGAATGACCATCAAAGAACTTCAGGACCAGGGATGTGCAGTTTCATATCACTACCGCGGATCAGAAATTGAGGACATACTTAAGGCCATGGATGAAATGTATGTCCCACCATTTGGCGATGATATGGGAAGTGGTCCTGATTGCCTCGATATATGGGTTAACGTTGATGGCGAATATCTTGAAAGTGATTTCTCCGAAGACTGCTGGATATACAATCCATATCCTTATGCAGTGCCATTTAATGAGTGCATAATCGGCCAGCTCTTAGCATCAACTAAAAACTTGCCAGAGGTCTTTTTCCAAGACGGTGATAGTGAGGTTTATCCTGAAGAAGTTCGCTCATTTATGGACATAACACCTATAGAGAAAGATGATAGCGAGATCTATACCTTCGATAAGTTCTATGTAGATCTGGATTTCTATGATGGCTCCTTATCAGGAACTATCAATTCCGGCGTGTATGCATATTACTGGTATAGTGATGAATTTGTAGATGAGTATTTTGCCCCTTACTACCCAATGGTTCTGGGCCATGAACATTTAAGCAAGGAAGTTGATACATCACTTGATACTCTGGATTTTGAAATGTCTGGTGAGTCCTATTCCCTTGATATGTCACTATTTACATCGATCGAATCATCATACATCCACTATTATGAAGAGTCAGATTACATCTCTGAAATATACATTGAAGGCGAAGATGCATATGGCGATCACATAATCTTCTGGATCGAAGATAACTCCTACAATTCCTATTGGGGAGTACACGAAGGCGCTATGGGAGATGGCGTACAAGCAAGTAACGGAGAAGTCATTGATTATAACTACGCCGACTTTGCTTATCTGACATTAAAAGGCAACAGCAATATTCAGTTCATGCTCTATGTAACTGACGGAGATGACCCGGACCACCTGCTTGAGATGAAGGACTTTGTTGAAAGCTATATAAGCGTTAAAGACTAATGATACATTTTTGAATCATAGATTCAAAAATGTATACATTATTGAACATAAAGTTCAATAATGCAGCAATAGAGCCAATTGAGTTCGACTTCGTCGAAGGCTCTATTGCCAACCGATTCATAGAATTACGAAACACGCAGTAAATGCGCGTTTCTGTAATTTACATTGATAGTCATACTTATGAAAAAATCTCTAATATTGATTCATAACAGTATATAATGTAGGGAGGCGGTGCAGCCTCCCTTTTACCTTTATATGCTTTTAGGGGGGAAAAGCCCTGGGCAAAGCTAAGCTGGGCCTTGGCAAAGAGATTGAAGCTAGAGAGTGTTTTAAGGAAGCATTTACGCTGGCTGGTGACGCTGATTTCGAACTGGCTGAGAAGATACGAGAGGCTTATTATAAATGAAGAATAAGTTAGGGTTTAAAGAATTAGCTTTTTGGGTTTCATTAGTTCTTGTGGTGGCCGCTGTAGCAGGCGTTATCACAATTAATTGGTATCATAAAAACAAAAGTGAAAAAAAGCGTCAGTACTGGCAAAAATATTATGCATTGGAATATTTCTATACATATGATAAAGAGTCTGACGAGTTCACAATATCTGATCCACAGGTTATAGAGGCTATGCAAAGGTGGGATAGGGAAGGCTGTTCTTTTATCTATGCGCAGAAAGGCTGGGATGTCACCAATGATGATATAAGCAGGGTCTTGCATGATGAGGACAATCCGGAGCAGATTAAATGGACAGCATTTGAAGCAGCTTATTATTTGCTGGCAAAGTCATCGTATGAGCGTAACTATATAGGGAAGCTTTCTTATGAGGAAATGGCTTCTCTTTTGAAATACGAAAGTGATTATTCCTTGGAAGAGCTTGAAGAAGCGCTTGATGTATTTATTTATGGCGGAGAAAATGTTGGTGATGATAACCAGTATGGTAGCATCTTTGATGTTCCAAGGGAATTACAGGTAGCGTGTTGCAAAATTTTAGACTCTACAACCAATATTCCCAGCGAGGAATTCTATTTTGGATGGAAGATATTGATAAGTATCGGAGATGAAATAAAATAGCTATTGTATTTGCAGATGTGATAAAATATTTTTTGCTTGTAATAAAGTAATACGTTGTTTTTTGGGTTTTAAGAGGATGCTTGGAGTAATAAAGGTAAAGCTTGCTTTTGCTAAATTTATTAGAATAATTGGCGTAATCGAGCCTTTTGCATTAGCCATCTATGCGCTGTTAACGAGTAATTCATAGTCTGACTGGAAGGATATATGAATAAGATCAATTTCCTCGGAGAAGATAACTTTATAGAGAGTATGAATACTGATAACCTGGAGTGGCAAAAGACCTGCACGAGACAGGGAAGTTTTCGCTCTTTTGATGGCACCTTGATCAATTACTACCTTGCCGTGCCGGAAAACCCCAGGGCAGTAGTGACTATCTTGCACGGCTTTTGCGAGTTTTGGGCTAAGTATCACGAATACGCCTGGTATCTGTATCAGGCTGGGTATGCTGTGTTTTTGCATGAGCAAAGGGGCCACGGATATTCAGAGGGTAAGACAGGAGAGCCGGACGTTGTCTATATAGACGATTATGATACTTATGTCACGGATTTCAGGTGTTTTCTTGACCAGGTAGTAATACCTTCGTCGCAGGATCTGCCTAAGATTTTGTTGGCTCATTCCATGGGAGGGGCTGTGGCAGCTCTTTTTCTGGAGAAGTATCAGGATTATTTCGATGCAGCGATTCTTAGTTCGCCTATGCTTAAGATGAAAAAGAGCGTATCGCCTGTTGTCAGAGGGGCGCTTAGTATCTATGCAACGGTCTTTCATAAGCAAAAGAAAATAGCGCCTGGACAGAGGCGTTTTGATGCGGTGCATGTGTTTGAGACCAGTAGTACTATGTCTAGACCAAGGTATGATTACGTGTTTGATAAGCGCATGGCTGACTGGCACTATCAGACTTACGGAGCTTCCATTGGGTGGGCCCTTGCCAGCTTTAAAGCTACGGACAGGCTCATGAAAGGAGCTCATCTGATTAAGACTCCCATGACGATATTCACTGCAGGATGCGATCATCTGATAGATCCTGAGGGATATGAAATCTTTGGAAAGCTTGTTCCAAAGGCTCAGTTTATCACCTTCGAAAAGTCCAGGCATGAAATATTTAACGCTGATGAGGATATCAGGAAGGAATATTTTGCTGCTGTCTTTGAAAAAATAGAAGAATATATAATTAGTAAAGCCAGATGCAATTAAGTAACTGCATCTGGCTTTAGTGTTATGATAACTCTGTATCTTTTCCGGTGTAATTCTTACCATAGTAGATATGGAATGCTTTATCGATGATGCATACAACAAATGTAGCACCGATAAGTCCAAGTCCAGCTTCAAAGCTAAACAGGCTGACAACAAGTGATAGTAATAAAAGAATTACAGGAGAAAGCTTTGCTGTTTTCTTGCCAGCCATTCCCTGGATCTCAAGTTCTCTTTCATCATTGAGTTTATTATAAAGCCTTGTAAGGAGCTTTTCATCAGTACAAGCCAGTGCATTCCTTAGAATATAGAATAAGCAGACGAATATTATTACTATAGCCATACCGGTTACCAGCCCCTGCATGAAATCAGCCTGTTCAGGATGAGGATAGAGCTTTATCATGAAATCTCTTTTTGATAAGATCATCGCTGTATTTGCTAGCGCTATAATGCCCAAAGCTGATGAATTCTTTTTCTGAATGCCTTTTTTCATTTTCTCAAATTTTTCTGCATTAATGTCCATGTCTGTTACTCCTCTGTTATACTTTCAAAATCAAATACTTCTTCGATCGTAAGACCGAAATAATGTGCTATCTTGTACGCTAGCACCAGTGATGCCGTATACTTCCCAACTTCTATGGAAGTTATCGTCTGCCTTGTGGTTCCGACGATGTCGGCAAGATCACCCTGTGAAAGCCTGTTGGCCTTTCGCAGTTCTCTTATCCTATTATTCATATCATCGACCTTTGTTATTAAGTTTCAAAATAGTTGCTAAGTTAACTTTGCATTTTTAGTATAGTTAGCTTTGCAAAATATGTCAAGCTAACTTTGCATTTTTGAATTCAAGGTGAAGGTGTTTTGAGTTAGGAGTGTGGATATGACATATGATTATTATTAGAAAAGATATAGATGTTGTTCGTGCATAGCTTATGGATATGTTATTATATAAGCAGCAAATAAATAGTTGAGGTATGCATATGATTTTATATCATGGGAGCAATGTTGAAGTACCCAAACCAAGGCTTTTAAAGGTTCAACGAGAACTTGATTTTGGAAAGGGCTTTTATACTTTTTCAAGGAGATTATAAAGATATGACAAAGATAGTTCCAACATCGCTTGATTATTATAATAAAAAAGTCATACAGCGTATTATAGACAAGTATGATATGGAACAGATGGAAGCTAGTAGAGCGTTCCTTATATCTGAAACTCATAAGATGCTTGAGGACGAAGAGCTTGGAATGTGGGATTTTTCAGAGAGAGCAATCTTTGATATGTGGGAATCCGAGAGAGTAACGGGAGACCCAAGAAATTCCGCATATTTAAGGAGTGAATCAGTATGACCGATGAAATGGTGTTTTTCTTATTTTTAATTGAAAGATATTCTAATGTGAAGAATCGTGTGACTGGTGATGTCCTTCGCGAATGGGATGAAAAGGGCATTACGCAGGAGATTTTTGATAATTATGAGATGTATCATCAAGAACGTATTGAGAATGCGTATGAGGATATTGATTCACTAATTGCCACTGGTAAGCATGCATGGTAATAAGAATCTCACAAGATTTGAATATATTAAATTGATGTCCACATCAAAGTGGCCTCGCACTAAGGATTGCCACCTACTAAGTTGGCTTTAAACATTTCTGCATCACTTCGTAAACAATTCATGATTTGTTTCCTCCAATAAAAATATAGATTATCATTTTACATGATAAAGAGCTTTAAATCCATCTGCATATATTGACAATATATCGGCACCGATGTAATATTAATACAACGGTACCGATATATTTTTGCTATAGGAGGATTTGATATGGCAGATAGAATTGATGATATGGAACTTATGAAAAAGATATTATTGTTTACAAGAAAAAATCGTCCTGGCATGGGCCCTGGCCCCTTCAGACCTCAGGTTCCGCCAATGCCGCCATTTGGGGATCGTCGTCCAATTCCACATAGCCCTTTTCCAATGCAGCCTTTTGGAGAGCATCGACCTCATGGCCCTATTCCTATGCCACCTATTGGACCGCGCGGCCTTAATGATCCCGGATTCAGGAAGCCGCCGCTTTCAAGAGAGCACCTTCTTGTGATCATCGGAGAGAATCCGGATGGAATCAGGCAGAAAGATATTGTGGAGAAGGCAGGTATTGGCCAGTCATCAGTTTCAGAGCTGATCAACAAGCTTGAGGATGATGGTTACGTTGAGAGGAAGGTTGATCCTTCAGATAAGAGGGCTACACTTCTTTTCCTGACAGAAAAAGGTCAGGCAAGGGCTCTTGAAGTTGAGGATGAGCGCAAGGAGTTTTTGGCAGATGCATTTGCAAAGATTTCTGATGAAGAAAAGCAGACTCTGTCGGATATTATGGATAAGCTCTTGGAGGAATAAAAAGAGTGGAACCATGGAAGCTTCGGCTCGCAGTCCTAAAAAAATTGCGAGTCGATTTTTTGTCAAAAAATCAAGAAGCTTTGGAAGTGCCTTTTCATCTATAGCAACATCAAAATCGATCAAACTGCCTTGCTTATTTTTTCTTTCTATTACATCGATATGGTTCATGCCATCACCTGTCATTTACATAAGATATTCATAAATTCTATATGTCAAAAAATCTAAAGCCTTCTCATCAACCATGTATATCATATAATTACCTTTTCTTGTTTTAGTAACAAGGCCTGCTTCGCTTAAAAGCTTTAATTGCTTGGATACTGCAGCCTCAGAAATACCGAGCTTTACAGAAAGGTGCTGTGTTGAATCAGGCATATGATTAAGGCTCTTTAAAATCTGAAGTCTGGTGCCATCTGAAAGCCCTTTATATAAACTGACAAGGTCTTTTGGAGGGAGAGTACTTTCTTTAGTTCTGCCAAAATACTTGACCAATAGAAGCTCTTTATCACGATAGCCCATGATAAGGTGGGGGCTTAGAAAGGTACTTCCTGTCAGACATATCTTACTTAGATCATCATATTTGTAATGGTATTCTTTATCTTTATAAAAAATTACTTCACTTTTAGTATACTTTAGCCTGTCGTGAACTGAAGCTGACGCTTTGGCAATTCCTTCATTTTTCCAGTCTGTAAGGACATTTCTAAGGGCAGAGGTCATTATGGGTTCGATGATCATTATTTCCTGTCTGAAATATGCTTCGTAAAACCTTCTTGAAACTTCGATTATCCTGTTTTTCTCAGATAAAGTGATAGAGCATCTGTTATCCTCAAAAATCTTTTTCCAGTGCCTTATATTGTAGCTTTCAAGGGTAAGAAGAGCTTCTTCTATATCCATATCGCGGATTTCTTTATAAGGATTAGTGATGATAAAGTCGCAGGGCACAAACCACTGCATTGTAAGATCTGACAAGGCTTTGATATCATCAAGTATGGCACTGTCGACCTGGCGCTTAACCCTATCCCACCAAACAAGACTTTCTGTGTGGTGCTCAGGATTGCAGATAACATGCATGGCGGCGAACATCTCAAAAAGTGGAGAAAAAAATATCTCTCCACTAATACCGTAAGTCCACGATCCTTCAATTCTATCTGTACAAATGCCAAGCTTCATATCTTAAACCTTAATGATTCAATATCAAAAAACATAGAATCAGAGTTAGCCCTCTGGATCAGAATAAAATGATATTCCCCGTCTTTCTGACGTGTTTCTCAACTATATGTATTGTAATCAATGTCGCGGCCAAAAGCACTACTATTATTAGTATACTAATTAAAACAGTGATCTTGATAGTACCAAGGTCAGAATTATTAAGTGTAACCTGCCTCAAAGCTTCAAGGGCATAAGTAAGAGGGAAAATGCAGCTAAGAAGCTTTGCCCACCCCGGGAATATCATGACAGGAACCTTGACTCCTGAGAATATCTCCATAGGCTCTTCGAGGATAGTAAACAGAAAATCCGTGTCTCTTGAATACAAAAAGCATGCGTTTATAAAAACTCCCCATAAAAGCGCCATAATGACGTAAATTGGCATAACAACTACAAGTCCTACCACGTTAGCATGAAGAGATTCTCTATTATAGAAGATCATAAGGATTCCAAATACCAGCATCACGACGCTGCTTTCAAATACGGATGACAGAGCATTCCCCATAAGAACGGCAAGCCTGCTGGCAGGAGATAAGTAGATATATTCAAGTGTCCCGCTTTGTCTTTCACTGGAAAAGCGCCATGCCGACTGAACCACAGACCTGAAAAAGCTCATAGCCATATATCCGATAAGAAGAAATACCAGGATATTGCCACTGTTAATATATGAGATAGCGCTTTCCTCCAGATCAAAAGCCTTGTAGCTGTAATAGCTTGCCAAAAAGCTAAGTAGCGGCCAGAGGAACAAAGACACATAGATCATTTTGTTGTTAAAATAGTTTCTGTGCTGCTTGTAGCTTTCCGCAAGAACTACCTTGATAAAATATTTCATGCTATTTGAGTATCCTTTCTTTCTAGATTCTTGGAAAGCTTGATAACCGCCTGTTCAAGAGAGGGCTCCTGCTTATGAAGCTCGTTAATTACAAGCTTTTCTTTTAATGCAAACTCCGCAATAGCTGATGAAAGCTCAGCTTTGGATATGATGGTACAAGACCCGTCCTCGAATAAAACTTCTGATTCAGGATCGATCATTCTAAGATTATCGCGGAGCCTGCACACAATTTTTTTATCCATCCCCCTTACGGAAAAGACATATCTGTTCCTTGCAAAAACATAGTCAGTTAGTTCCTTTTTGGTCCCCTCGATCACAAGTTCTCCCTTGTTCACAAGATATATGTAATCGCAAAGCTCCTCAACTTCAGACAGGTAGTGGGAAGTAAGAAGGATTCCCTTGCCCTGGTCTTTGGCAAGGCTCCTTATCTCCTTATGAAGATCCTGGGTCACCACTGCATCAAGTCCTATAGTTGGCTCATCAAGGAAAATATACTTAGGATCATTGATAAGTCCCCTTGCAATCTGCAGGCGCTGCTTCATTCCTTTGGAATAGGTTTCAACAGGAAGATCAGCCTTATCTTCAAGTCCTACGATCTGTAATAGCTTTTCTATTCTTTTTTTCAAAAGAGTATTATCAATCCCATAAAGCTGTCCGTAATACCAAAGGTTTTCGTAGGCTGTAAGGCGCCAGTAGATCATCCTCTCGCCACCTGCGATCATGTTGATCTGCCTTTTTACAAGGTCTGGATTTGCTATAGCATCAATACCGTCAAATGAATAGGTGCCATTTGTTGGCTCGATAAGGGTAGTGAGCATCTTGATGGTAGTAGTCTTACCGGCGCCATTTATACCAAGAAGGCCCACAATCTGGCCCTTATCTATTCTCATGGAGATATCCTTTACCGCTACAACCTTTTCCCTTGTCATATGGAAAAAGCTCTGTCTTCTTTTTACGTCATATACTTTTTGTAAGTTTTTGATCTCTATCATATAGGTATTGTCCTTTCTTTTCTGGTATATAGGTCTTAACCTTCCATTTTCTCAAGTGCTATTATTTCTAACCGCTTCATAAGTGGCAGCCCCGAGATCACATATACAGATCCAAGGACGAAGAATCTTAGCGCGATAATGCAGAATCTATCTGATGGCATTCCGCCAAGAATAGCCGCTCTCATAAGTGTGAGCCCGTCTGTGACTGGAATGATGTTTCCAAGAAACTGCAGAGAGTAGGGCAGATATTCTTTTGGAAAAGTGATACCGCATACAAGGAAGATAGCCGCAAATAAGGTGTTTTGCGAGATGTAAGTATCTCTTGCATATATCATTACGCAGCCAAGGATTAGCGATAGTCCAAAAAATCCATAAAGCGACAGGATAGTAGCGATCACAAATTTCCAAAGGCAAAAGTCATGGATGCGAAGTCCGAAGAATAAGCCAATAACTGTAGCAATAGCTGTTTCCAAAAAGGTCATGACCGTTTGAAGCAGCATATTTCCAACGAAATACGAGGTCCTTTTAAAAGGCGCCAGCATGAGACTTTCGAGTGTTCCTTCCCGAAGCTCTGTAATAAGGCGTCTGCTGACGTTAAGACATGTACGAACTACAAACAGATACAGAAGGCTTCCGACTATTGCATAGCTCATATAATCGCTCGTCCCTGTAAGATCAGCAAAATCAGAAGCAAGATTTTGCCTAAAAAAGTAATGGTACATTAGATAGGCTCCCAGGGTGGTATAAAAAGATGTCAGTATACATCCCACCATGAAGTCGATAGGATAGGCGCGAAGTCTGATCTGAAACTCTTTTTTCATCGTCGCCCACATAACTTTAAGATCCATATGCACTCCTTTATGATTAACCAAATAGTTAATCAAATTCGTTTTTCTAAAATTTGAACGCATTGTAAAGGGGCTTATTATATTTGTCAATTGGTATGTTGAAAAATGTTGCTGGAAATATGAATGCCTGTAAGAATAAACAGATGTAGAGAGAAAAAAGCTACAGTCCAAATGTGATCTGAGTCCAGGATGCTGGCATCAGATCATAATTGGCTGTAGCTTTTTTGTAATGAAGTTATTATTCCTTGATCAGATTCATGCTGGCAATAATCTCTGGAAGATTATAAAATAATCCTATTTTATCACCAGTATCCTTATTGTAAAGATGTACGCCATAATGAGAATAACCATCTAAATATATGCCGTATACGTCTTTTTCGCCAACAATGGCTTTACCTATGTACAAACTGTGTGAATCAGGGAATGTTTCTTTGCCTTTTTTATATGCATTTTTGAAAGTGTCCATGGAGCTTTCAGAATCGTTTATTCCATCAATAAAAAGGGTAATATCATTCCAGGTGCCCTTCATATCCTCAAAGAAATATGTATTGAAATAAGTCCTATTTGAGTACGCAGTGTCAAAGTCATGGGTTTTTTCCATATCATCCCTGGACCATTTTTCTTTTTGAAGCTTATAGCTCTTCTTTTTGGAAGGGTCAAGTTCTTTGAGCTTTTTAAAATAGGTCTTGAAGGCATCCTTCATGTTGATAGAACGTATCACATCTTTTTTGGTAGTCCTTTTTATATCTGCTATATCTTTTTCAAAGTACTCGATTAGTTCTAAGTGCCATTCATCATCTTCTGATCCATCAAGCTCTCCGCGCCATCTATCGATATCTTTTTGAAGCTCATTAATTCGCTCTTGCTCAGTCTGATAAGATCTTTTCTTTTTTCCTTTGCCAAAAGATCTTTTGCCCATAAGGCGGAGAACTTCCTCTAAAACCTTGTCGAAGTCTGAGTATCTTCTGTCTATAAAGCCGTCGCAAAAGCTTACAATCTTCCCTGTCTTTTTGGAGAAGCAGACAGTTCCGCCGTCTCCGATTATTTCGCCAATGACTATCATGTTGTCGTCATCAAAACTGTCTCTGAAATCCGCCGGCTTAGTAAACTTGGCTACAGTTCCGTCAAGCTCGCAGTTGCCAGTGAATTTGAGCCATTCCTTATAAGATTCGGGGATCGTTATACCATTTTCTTCTTCCCATTTTGTAATGTCTTCTTCGGGCGCGGGGGCAGTAAAGTACGTACGATTAAGCGTGTCTTTCTTTTCTTTCTTTACAAGGAAATCAAGAAGCTCACTTATTCTATCAGCGAGGCCGCAGTTATCTGGAACGGTCATAGCAGAAGGGGCAAGCTTTGGATTATTCAGATCTTCAATCTTTTTTTCTTCAAGTCGTTTCTGCCTCTTTAATTTTTTCTCACAGTATTTTTCTCTGCTTAAGGCGGTTTCCCATTCGCCTATCGATTCAGGTAAGAATTCTTCTTTGTGATATTTAAACCTTTTTGGATCATCATGAAGGTAATTGCAAAGAATCATCAGGTCATCAATATAGCACAGGTGCAAGCTTTCATCATCTTCAATCAGTAAGTATTCGCATCCTCCAGATATCCTTGCAACTTCCCAGGACTTGTATATGCGTTGATCTTCGTATACATATTCGTTTTCCGGGACAAAGCTCTTGGCAAACTTTGCAACGGCATCTCTGGAAAGGAAGAAGATTGGGATTTCCTTATATCTTGCAGCATATTCCTCTTTACAATTAGGATAATATGCATGGGGCCTTTTTGAGATGAAAAGCTGTTTTAGCCCCTCAAGATCAACAAGAGTATCGCCCCAGGCATTTAGGATCGCTTGTTTTATTTCGCATCCATATACAATCTCCCCATCTATTGAAAAGATATTTGCATCCCAGGGCAGATGCGCAGTCCATTTATACAGCGTATATTCTGCTATATCATTTGTATATTTATCCCTTAAATCCTTTTTATCTGTAAAAAGAGGAAATGAAACATATGTGTTACCGATTGTAGCTGGTACTCCTTTGCCCTCGCTATCAATAGGAGAGTAGAGACAGCCGCCTTTTATATATATATCAGCGATTTTGTTTATGACATCCTCTCGGCATTCATACAGGCACTGCGCAGGAACAACATAGTTGTGGATTGCGATCAGAAAGCCGGAATAATTGTAATCAAAAAGACTACCTAAGACAGAGATGTCAGGAACATCAAAATCTTTTATTCCAAATTCAGGTCTGAAGACGTCTTCAAGAAGGTGTACCTGATCATTTAGCTCTTGCAGGTACTCATCGGCATGTTCTTTGGTATCTGCCATGATGAAGGCATAATCATTGGTCTTTAGGATCTTGCCATTGATTGTCATGAGGTAGATTTTCTTATCAATTAGTTCCAGTAGCTTTTCTTTTGTTATTTTCTTTTTTCTCTTCATTAATAACTTTACTCCCATATAAAACTTTAGCCATTATCGTAATAAAATTTATAATTATTTTAAAAGATCAGGCAGTCATGTTCTTGATGATCTGGGTCAGTGAGTCGGAAATTTCGACTGTGGTATTTCGATCGACCTCGTTACAGAAGACTTTGCCTGTTTTGTTGTCAATGTAGAGGGTGTAGCCGTCATCGCCGTCAATATCAGCCGTTCCAAGGCACAATACCTGTGAATTCGGGTATACGGTTAATGCTACATTATGAGCACTGTATATGGTTCTTATGAGGTTTTCTCTAAAGTTGACCGGATCAAAATACAGCATTATTCCATTAAACATTCCTTCTATCGCGGCAAAAGAGACTGTTCCCCAATAGATTTTTAGTGTCTTATTGATCTTAAATCCAAGTTCTTTTTCTATCTCTTCCCAATCAACATTTTCTGCCTGTATCCTAGGCTGCCACTGGGCCCATCCTTCTTCATCCGGCTCTGATATAAACAGATCCTGATTGAAATCATCAGAATGGGGAACTGATTGCTTATGCCCAAAAAACTTCATATAATCTGCTTCCTGCTTTTCAAAGTAGGTTTTGAAGGCAAAACACATTTCTATTCTGGATTCATATTCTTTTATCTGCTTAATACGCTGTTCATCTTCCTTGGATCCATTTATGCTTAAACTAACTCTTTTTATACAATCAGTAAGGTCTTTTATCTTATCATCGAGTGTCATGTCATTGTAGCTTGCCAGATAATGGTATTTATCGCTTTCTGGTAGTTTATGAGCATTTCGGACTACATCATCATACATAACTTCATCATATAAATGATTTGCTGATTCGTCCGCAGATTCGTTTTTCCATGAGCATTCATTATCACCAGCTTTACAAAAGTTTTCGGAAGAGTCGCCAGCTCCTTCAAAGTATCTTAAAAGGTCATCACGATGGAATACATGTCTGCCAATTTCATCATCAATAAAGGCAAATTCGCAGCCATCAAGTACGATGTTTATTCCTTCTTTTTTTTCTACTGTCATATCATAGAAGGTATGTGTCATTTCATCCTGATTTACAACTGCAAACTCTTTGAGAGCCTGCGCATTTGAAAAGAAAATAGGCATGCCAAGACATCTCATGATTGCTCCTGAGTTGTCATCTGCTGCAAGGATATGGAGCTTTCTTCCGTCAAGGATTGCTTTGAGGTTATCCATATCTCCAACATACTCAAGCCAGGCATTCCAGGTTCCTTCGGCAATCTCGTAGCCGTATACAATTTCCCCATCAAGAGAAAAAACTGTGGTGTCATTAGGCGGATCCAGTATCCATCTTTCTATGATGTGTTCGCCGCAGGCTCCGATTTCTGATACTTCTTTTGCCTTATTTTCATCGGTGAAAAAGCTTATAACTACATGGGTATCACCGATGGGCTCATTAATGGCTTTGCTGTCTTCTGAAAGGGCAACATAGAATAGGTTATCATCGCTGTAGACTTTTCTGACTTTCTCAATAACATCTTCACGTTTCTCATATAAAAGCTCTGCAGGAACGAAGTAGTCGTGATCGACGATCATAAAGCCGGGGTAATTTTTATCAAATAATAGGCTGTAGTAGGATAGGTCAGGAACTTCGAACCCGACGGTAGAGAATTCGCAGTTTTCTTCCGGAATTGACGATCTTATCTTTTCCCCGAAAGCAAGTAAAGGCTCGTCGCTAAGTGCCATGTAGAAGGCACAGTCCTTGTTTCGGAGAAGCCCTCCATTAACGGTGAGGAGCCTGATTGTTCTTTTGTTAAAAAAATGTAACTGTTCTTTTGTCATGTTTTCCATAGATGTCTCCAATCTGTTGGCGCAAGATATTACAGTATTGTAACATATTTTTATTTGTTGCTAACAAAAATTTCCCAACACGATTTAAGTGCGGGAAGTTTTGTATATAATCTATGATTAAAGAATGACAGGTAGTATAATTGCTTTTGTATGACTTCTTGAATGTAAATTACAGAAACGCGCATTTACTGCGTGTTTCGTA
>CAMVNV010000046.1 GCA_947168935.1 uncultured Butyrivibrio sp.
GAGTCGCTGTATTAACACTATCAGCACACTCATTATATAGAGCACCTTTATGTAACAAGAGGAATCATATCTCAGATGTATCCTGAATACATTGAGACTTATGACAAGGTTCTTCGTCAGACAAGTGGACACATGTTCAACATGATGATCATGGACCGTGAACTTCTTGATGAATATTGCACATGGCTCTTTAACATTCTTGCAGAACTTGAGAAGAAGATAGACGTAAGACATATGTCACACTTCCAGGGAAGATACTGCGGCAGAGTCAGTGAGATCATATTTAATGTATGGCTGGATTATCAGATTGAGACCGGTCGAATTGATCGCTCTGAAGTGAAGATCCTTCCATATGTTTACATGGAGAAGATCGACTGGGTTAAGAAGATCAGTAAATTCCTCCGTGCTAAGCTTTTCCATGAGAAGTATGAAGTATAATAAAGTTTTTACTGTAGTTCCGGACTAGTCCGGAACTATATAATTTTAGCAATAAATCCTATAGTCGTACTATTAGGCCAAAGGAAGGCGAACCTTGTCACTTTCAACTGTTAATGCTTTTAAGCACATGGAGTCAGCAGGAAATGTTGTTCTTGATGATGAACAGCTTCATGCACTTCAGAAAACGCTTAACATGATACTTGCAGATATAGTATCTGTATGTGAAGAGAATAATATCACCTATACACTGGGTGGTGGCTCAGCACTTGGCGCTGTTCGTCATCATGGTTTTATTCCGTGGGATGATGATATTGACATCAACATGCCGCGAAGGGATTATGACAGATTCATTCCTGTTTTCCAAAGGAAGTTTGGATGGAAGTACTGGATACATACTCCTCAGGGAACCAAGGGCTATAACCTGCTTTTGTCCCGAATAAGACTTAAAGGAACCAGTGTAGTAACAAGAGAAGATTTCAAAAACAAAGAAGCCGGAGCTTTTGTTGATCTCTTTGTCATGGAAAATACATTCAACAATGCACTCATTAGAAACCTTCACGGAGTAGGATGTTGTGGATTGGGCTTTCTTGTGTCATGCAGGAAATTTTACCGTGACAGGAAAGAAATGATGCAGATGGCAGCCGATGCTGGTGAAGATAAACTTGCCAAGGTGTTTCGGCTTAAGATTGCTATTGGGTTCTTGATTTCTTTTATCTCTCTTGATACGCTTGTAAAGGCGGGAGATAACTGGAATAGAATTTGTAAGAATGATCATTCCAAGTATATTACGGTCCCGACAGGCCGCAAATATTTCTGGGGTGAGATGTATTTGCGAAAAGATGTTTGCAGAACGAGAAAAGTATTGTATGATGATAAATTGTACAGAGTTCCACGAAATATCGATCTGTATCTGAAAAATCTTTACGGAGATTACATGAAGTTGCCAGATCAGGATCAGATAGAAAAGCATATTTTCTTCAAACCCTTCTATCTGAGACTTGAAGATAAAGAAAGGATTTAAAATGAACGCAGCATTAATTTTTGCCGGCGGTACCGGTAAGCGTATGAATTCAAAGGCAGTGCCTAAACAGTTTCTTATTCTGTATGGTAAGCCACTCATAATATATACTCTTGAAAAGTTTGAGAACCATCCGGATGTAGACGGTATTGTTATCGCATGTCTCGAAGAGTGGATTCCTCAGATGAAGAAGTATTGTGAGCAGTTTAATATCACTAAGGTTCGTGCTATCGTTCCTGGTGGTGCTTCAGGTCAGGAATCAATCTATCATGGTCTTAAATCTATCTCATCAATGTATTCAGATGATGATGTGGTTCTTATCCATGATGGTGTTCGTCCACTTGTTGACCCTAATACAATTACTAAAGCAATCGAGTGTGCTAACACTAAGGGTAACGCTATTACAGTTACTCCTGCTATTGAGACTATCTTCCTTGATAACGAGGCAGATGGCGAAGTTGGTCGTATTATCGATCGTAAGCAGTGTCTTATGGCAAGAGCACCTCAGTGCTTCCACATCAAAGACATTATGGCTTGCCACTCTAAGGCTATTGAAGAGCAGAAAGATGATTTTATCGATTCAGCCAGCATGATGAAGTATTATGGTCATAAGCTTTTCACAGTAGAGGGACGCGCTGAGAACATCAAGATCACAACACCGGTTGACTTCTATATGTTCCGTGCTATAATTGATGCCCGTGAGAATCAGCAGATCTTTGGTCTGTAATTTTGACATAGTATGACTTCTTGAACATTTGGTTTGAGAATGTAAATTGACACATTAGTTAGTAGTATTTTAGGAGATTTATAATGCCAGTAGTTCAGATTGTAAAGAGAAAAGCAAAGAGAATGTTCCCTGCTGCTGTAGAAGGAAGATTCTTTAAGAGAATGGGTGTAGCCTGGAAGCAGACTAAGACATGGGTTGACCGTTCTATAGGTTATGAGAACCGTAAGGTTCTTTCACAGAACACACCTGTGATCCATAACAGAATAATGTTTATCACATTCAACCACAGCTATTCATGTAACCCTAAGTACATCTGTGAGGAACTTATCAAGCGTAATGCCAACGTTGAGATTTACTGGGGCGTTACTAACATGAATACAAGAGGCTTTGTTCCGGATCTTCCAAATGTTCATGTAGTTAAGATGAACAGTTATGAATATTTCGTAGCAGCTTGCTCTTCACATGTTATCATCATCAATTCACTGCTTGGCGATAAGTTTTATCCATTCCCTGTTAAGAAGGAGCAGCGTGTATTTGAGACATGGCATGGTAGCCTTGGTATCAAGCGTTTCGACCTTGATCACTATAATACAAACCTTTCATGGCCTGAAGCTGCAATTCGTACAGGTAAGCTTACAAACTACTGTATTTCAAACTCCAAGTTTGAAGAAGATGTATTTAGAGAGACATTCTGGCAGCAGACCAAGATCATGCGTCTTGGACATGCCAGAAACGATATCTTCTTTGATACTTATAAGGAAAAGAGAGAGCAGTGGAAGAAAGACTTCTTTGAAGAAAGAGGACTTAACCCTGATACAAAGCTTTGTCTTTATGCTCCAACATTCCGTGATACTCACAATTTCGAGGTTTATGACCTTAACTGTGACAGACTTGTTGAAGCGCTTGAAGAGCGTTTCGGCGGAGAGTGGAAGATCCTTCTTCGTTATCATGACAATGATAAGAAGAAAGAAAAGACTCAGAACAAGCTTAGACAGGATTGTGTTATCGACGTAACAGATCTGCCTGATATTCAGGAGCTCCTTTCCTTTGTAGACTGCGGTATCACAGACTATTCTTCATGGATCTATGATTTCGTACTCAGCGGAAAGCCTGGATTTATCTATGCTCGTGACGTTGATGTTTATAACAATGAACGTGGATTCTACTTCAAACTTGAAGAGTCTCCATTCCCTGTTGCAAAGAGCAATGATGAGATGATGAACAATGTTCGTTCATTTGACGAAGAGCTTTATGCAAAGAAGGTTAAAGAATTCCTGGATGGAAAGGAATGTATGGATGATGGTCATGCAAGTGAAAGAATTGCTGATCGTCTTATGAAACTTCTTGGTTAAAATAGTTAGGGCGCATGGGGATTGTACCTTTGCGCCCTTATTTGGATATTATTACTTGAATTTTTGAGGTTGAAATATGGCGGAAAAAACAAAAAGCCGAAGAAATGGCAGAATAGAATTTCTGCGTTTTGTCTTCGCCTTTATTGTACTCCTTCATCATTCAAGATACCTTTTGGGAGATGATAATTGCTATTTCCTTGGAGGCTCACTGGGCGTAGAGTTCTTCTTTATTGTATCAGGCTTCTTGATGATGAATACGGTAGACCGCATAGTGTCTTCCAAAAACTATAATACGATCCCGATTGACAAGAACCTTGCGAATGAGACATATTCTTTTATCAAAAAGAAGGTCAAGGCAGTACTTCCGCAGTTCCCTATCGCGTGGTTTATAGGGCTTATATTTGTGATCTTACTGAATCACATGACAATAGTGGAGGCTTTCGAAGAGTTTAAGCAGGACTTCTGGGAACTTACTCTTTTGAAGATGACAGGTATCTACTATGGCGGACTTGATGGAGTTATGTGGTACATATCGTCCATGCTTATCTGCATGACTATATTATATCCGCTACTTAGGAAGTTTCCTCATATGATGAGGAAAATCTGGTGTCCCTTCCTTGCGCTTATGTTTCTTGGAATGATGTGCATTCTTGATGGGCATCCAAGAAATCCTACCAAGGTGTACAGTATTATTTATAAAGGCAATATAAGAGCTTTTGCTGAGATCTGTATCGGTATCTGGTCTTTTGATATGGTCAGAAAGATAAAAGGAATCAACTGGTCAGGATTTGCCAGACTGCTTTTTGAACTTCTTCAGTTTACAGGATATATTATGGCTATTGTCTATATGTATACTGAAAAGCCGGGCAAAGATGACTATTTCTTCCTGATGATCCTGTCTATATCAGTTATCCTGTCCTTTGCGCAGGTCGGTATTTTATCTGATGCGTTTAATAACAGATTTAATATGGTATTGGGAAGATTTTCAGCGGCAATGTATTTTTCGCATTTATATTATGCTCAGAATCTGAACCTGATCCTAAGTGATAGCCTTAGTAAGCAGGAAAAGACTATGATCTATGTTGCCTGTTCTTTTGTAACAGCATTAGTAGTAGAAGCATTGGCATTTCTATATAAGAAGGTGTCACCAAACTTTAAGAGGGGCTTAAAAGCTATTTTAGTAAAAGATGAAAAAGATAATTAAAAAATGTAAAAAGTATCAGTTCCTTTTTGAAGAACTGGTAAAAAGAGATTTTAAACAGAAATATAAGAGAAGTATTCTTGGAATGGGATGGAGTATTCTTTCACCTCTTTTCACACTTCTTGTTATGTATGTGATCTTTTCAAATCTGTTTGGCCACAAGATGGAGCACTATGTAACATACCTTTTCAGTGGTCAGCTTGTTCTGTCATATTACAAGGAATCCACCAAGAATGGTATGACCAGTCTTGTTAATAACTCCAAGATTTTTACCAAGATCAATGTGCCAAAGTATATGTTCCTTTTATCCAAGAACGTATCAGCGCTTGTAAACTTTGGACTTACACTGGTGGTCTACTTTATCTTCTGTGCATTTGATGGAATAACCTTCCACCCAAGACAGTTCCTTTTGATCTTCCCGATCTTATGCATACTTGGACTTAACATCGGAGTTGGTCTTATTCTGTCAGCAATGTTCGTATTCTTCAGAGATATAAGATACCTTTACGATATTGTTCTTACACTCCTTACATATGTTTCAGCTGTATTCTATTCAGTTGATAAGTTTTCAGCTTTTGGACAGAGATTATTTTTGCTTAATCCGGTTTATGTATATATCAAATACTTCCGTGTCATTATGATAGATGGCCTTGTGCCGTCACTTGAGTATCACCTTCTGTGCCTTTTCTATGCAGGAATAAGCCTTCTTATAGGTGGACTCATTTACAAGAAAAATAATCACGCATTCCTGTACTATTTATAAGAGGATATACGCCATGTCAGTTATAGAATGTAATAATGTCAGCATCCGTTATATGACGGGTGACTTTAAGGCAATTGGTTTAAAAGAATATGTTATCCGTCATTTAAAGGGCAACTACCATGTTAAGGAGTTCTGGGCGGACAAGGATGTTACCTTCAAGCTTGAAAAGGGAGACATGCTTGGTATCATCGGATCAAATGGTGCTGGAAAGTCTACACTTTTAAAGGCTGTTACAGGTATCATGATCCCTACTTACGGAGAACTCCATACTAAGGGCAATATCGCAGCTCTTCTCGAGCTCGCAAGCGGATTTGACGGAGATATGACTGTTAAGGAAAATACTTATCTTCGTGGTGCACTCCTTGGTTATACAAGACAGTTCCTTGATGAGAAGTATGATGAGATCATTAAGTTCGCTGAACTTGAAGAGTTCCAGGATTATGAGTTCAAGCAGCTTTCATCAGGTATGAAATCAAGACTTGCCTTTTCTATCGCATGTCTTGTTAATCCGGATATCATTATCCTCGATGAGGTTCTGTCTGTTGGTGACGGAGCTTTCAGAAAGAAGTCCGGCGATAAGATGAAAGAAATCCTTGATAGCGGTGTTACAGGTCTTCTTGTAAGCCATTCAATATCTCAGGTTAGAGAGCTTTGCAATAAAATCCTTTGGCTTGATCATGGTAAGCAGGTAGCTTTTACAGATGATGTTGATCATTACTGTGATGCTTACGAAGAGTTCCTTATGACCAAAAAGCTTCCTAAGAAGAAAGAGGATATCGATAAGCTCGCTGCAGATTATAAGATCCGTCTTCAGAAGGAAGAAGAGGAAAAAGACAGAAAGGCAGCTGAACGTGCTGCTAAAGCACAGGCTAAAGCCGCTGCCGCTAAATAAAAGATAAAGTCGAACCATTAGTCGTTCACTTCGTTCACGACATGAGGTTTGAGTTTGAAAATAAGATTTTCAAACTCTACGAATTGGTGTAGTAAACTACACCAATATCGAACCATTAGTCGTTCACGACATGAGGTTGATTATGAGTATAAAAGATAAAAACATTATTGAAAGCCCCCTGGATTCAACTCTACAGGAGGATCTTGAAAATACAGCCCTTAATGACAAGCTGCCTTTTGATAAGCTCAAGGATTCAATAATTCTTGTTACAGGTGCTACAGGTCTTGTTGGTATGCAGATGGTCAAGAGCCTTGCTGCCATGAATAGGCTTAAAGACGCCAATATCAGTATTATGGCGCTTGTAAGAAATCCAAAGAAGGCTGAGTCTATCTATGGAGATCTTGCAGGCCGCGGGGATATCACATTTGTTCAGGCTGACCTTAATGATAAAGATGGCATAATGCTTTCAACAAAGTCAGCTCTTGATTCAATTAAGGCAAGTGAAAATAAGAATGATACCCCTTTATACATTATCCATGGAGCAGCAGTTACAGCATCCAAAATGATGGTTGAGATGCCTGTAGAAACCATAGATACAGCTATAAATGGCACTAAGAATATGCTTGAAGTAGCCAGAGAGCTTGGCACAGCTTCTTTTGTCTATATATCTTCAATGGAAGTATACGGAAGCTTTACAGAAGCTACATATGTAACCGAGGACAAGATGGGATATATCGATCCCCTTGTAGTTAGAAGTAACTATCAGCTTACAAAGCGCATGTGTGAAAATATGTGCGTAGCATACGCAAAAGAGTTCGGTGTACCTGCTAAGATAGCTCGCCTTTCACAGACCTTTGGCGCTGGAATTCTTCCTGGCGAAAATAGGGTATTTGCCCAGTTTGCAAGAAGCGTAATGAATGAGCAGGATATAGTCCTTCATACAAAGGGCCTTTCTGAAGGTAATTACTGCTACACTGCTGATACTATAAGAGGTCTTCTTACTATTCTTATTAAGGGTGAGAATTCTAATGCTTATAATATCAGTAATGAAGATACTCATACCACTATTGCTGGTATGGCCAAGTTTGCTTCTGAAAAGCTTGCTGGTGGCAAGATCAAAGTCGTATTTGATATACCTGAGGATAACAAGTTTGGTTATGCTGCAGATACCAAGATGAAGCTTTCTAATGCAAAGCTTAAGGCTCTTGGCTGGGAGCCTTCATACAGTCTTGAGGATGCATACAGACGTATGATGTCAAGTATGAAGCAGCTGGGAATATAATTTTTTATAGAAATGAGATCAGAAAAAATATTTTTAGGTTGAATTTAGGTGGGTATGTGATAATAAGGTCTGTCAGGAACAATGCTTCTGATAGATTGGGTAGTAAAGGAATTAAAACTGAGCATTAGTTCCTTTTACTATATATCTCATCAATACCCCTCATAATGAGTGCAGGCTACAGTTTATCTGGATGCCTGCATTTCGTTTTATATATGACTCATGTGACTTTCCTATCATCTAAAAAATATCATATAAAATACTAGTATTTCTTAAAAAATATCAAATAATTATCAAAATATAATTAAAATATGATATTTTGTATGATGTAAAAAATGGTAACCTATGTATAGTAAAATTTCTTGGGTAACTTATGTAAACTGAAAGGGAGAAAATTCATGAGCATTCACAAGCTGAATGACAGTAAAGACAAAAAAGGGACTTTTATAGTAGAAATTCAGCACCAGGAAAATGGTAGTTGGCAGGGTAAGGTTACATGGGCTGAAGGTGGACGCAAGGAAGTCTTCAGAAGCACTCTTGAGCTCATCAAGATGATGGACAGCGCTGTCAATGACACTGAAGAGGTTGGTGCAGCCTCATCTGTTTCTTAAGGAGACGACATGGAGATACTTGAGAGCAAAGAACAGAAACTATTTGCACGTAACTTAATATGTGTGGGCATTGATAAATGTGAGAATGGAGACTTCTGTGGAAGGATTTGGGAGCCATATGATGATCAGCCATTTAAATTCACAGGTATCAATGAAATGGTAATTCACATGGACGATCTTTACGACGAATGGAATTACCCGCAGAGAGCTCTTAATGAGCGAAGCTTTTTGCGTACTCACGAGATGGCCAGGACTAATATTATCAGGGATGATGGCTTTGTGGAAAAAATCGATCGTCTGCAAAAGATGAGAGGTGAGATCGGAACGTTCATTGTCCAGGTAAAGTTCAGACAGCATGCCACATGGCAGGGAGTTGTTGTTTGGGCTGAGGAGAATAAACGGGGAAATTTTCGGAGTGCAATGGAGTTGGTTCATCTCATCGATCATGCTATAAATAAAGGATTACTGATCAAATGATCTTGTGATCGCACGTTTAGGCAGACGAGGGGTTGAAAGAGGACAGAACTTACCAGGCGGTGCCGCAAAGGACGCAGCATACCTGGTTATTTTTTGCCCAAAATAACAAAAATTGGACTCTCTGGAGGGGTCAGCTAATAAATACTAAAAGAGGTAGAAGGAATGGAACAGAATAACAATTTTCAGAACGGTAGTTTTCAGAATGGCAATTTTCAAAACAGTAATTTCCAAAACGGAAGTGTTCAGGGTAATACTGCACTGAATAACAACCAGCAATACATAAACCAGCAGTACATGACAAATCATGGACCTATGCTCAATGGTCAGCCAATGAGCACAGATAAGATGGCTGCCGAGATGGAGAAGCAGGAGAATGTTCTGCTTGGTATTATAGGTGCTATTGGAGGCGCTCTCATAGGTGTTGCAGTAATGGCACTGTGTTATTACCTTAATTTTGTAGCATCCTATACAGGTATAATAATGGGATTATGTGCTATCAAAGGATATGAAATGCTTTCAGGCAGAAGCTCTGTTAAAGGTATAATTATCAGTGCGGTTGTTACTGTAGCAATGGTATATGTTGGTTCAAGATTCTGTTTTGCTATCGAGCTTTCAGAAGCCTATAAAGGTTATAACGTGTTTGAAGCCTTTATTGAATCTGGCGATAAGATAGCTAAGAAAGAGATATTTGCCGAAGCTTTTAATAAAATTCTTGTTCAGCAGTATATCTATGCAGGAATAGGTGTTGTAATAGCAGTTGCATCAAGTATTTCAAAGCATAATGAAAAATCAAAAGGAATCAGTACGTTCAAAAGATAATACATAATGCAAGTCGCAGACGATAGCTTCGCCTGCGACTTTTTTATTGGCATTTTTATGAAAGTTTTATAAAAAGTCGCCTTCGCATATTCTAATCATGTTACCTGATACTGAATTATGATATAATCCAAATGATTGCATCAATTTATTTAGATAAGGGGAGGCATAGTCTGATGCCTAATAATCATGATATTGATCACATTATAAAAGTCATACTTCAGGATTATGATAAGAAGCGTGATGTCGACAAAATGGATGTATTTGGCCAGCCTGATTCTAAAGCGGTTGAAGATATCACCCATAAGCTTCTTAATGTTATTTTTCCAGGATATTATAGAGACAGGGTTTACAGAAGCTTTAATGACAGAAACCGTATGTCGGTCCTCATTGAAGATGTAATGTACAATCTTGAGAAGCAGATCACCATTGCTCTTACATACAATGAAGAGTACCGCGATACGGATGAACGCTTGAGAAAAGAAGCTGCAAAGCGAATTGCGGGTGAATTTGGCGAAAGGATTCCCAAGATCCGTGAGTATGTTGATACTGATGTTCAGGCAACGTTTGATGGAGATCCGGCTGCATATGGTAAGGAAGAGATCGTACTTTCTTATCCCGGTATCCTTGCAACGACTGTAAATCGTCTGGCACATGAGCTTTACCTTTTGAGGGTGCCGCTCATACCGCGTATGATGACCGAATATGCTCATTCTCTTACCGGAATAGACATTAACCCCGGTGCGACCATAGGTAAGTATTTCATGATCGATCATGGAACCGGCGTCGTTGTTGGTGAGACAACAGTTATTGGTGAACACGTTAAGATTTATCAGGGTGTTACCCTGGGCGCACTTTCTACAAGAGGCGGTCAGAATCTTCGTGGTAAAAGACGTCATCCCACTGTTGAAGATAATGTTACAATATACTCCGGTGCATCAATTCTTGGCGGTGAGACCACAATAGGACATGATTCTGTGATCGGTTCTAACTGCTTTATTACTGCATCAGTGCCAGCCGATACAAGAGTTACCATCAGAAACCAGGAACTTATCTATAAAGACGGAGATGGTAAAGAGTATTCATCTGCAGAATTCAAGCAGGGCGAATGCTGGTGCGGCGGATATGGTAACGATTGGGTTATCTAACGTACCTAGAAATACATCCATGTATTTCTAAACAGGTACTAGATACCTCCTGTATCCGGGAGTTTCTTCGAAACTCTATACATCCTGGATCCGAATATTTTATTGAAAGAAGGTTTTACAAATGTTCGAAAAGATTACTAAGGATATGCTTAAATTTATCGATGCATCTCCTACATGCTATCATGTGATCTCCAATATGGAGGAAAGACTTGATGCTGAAGGCTATACTAAGCTTCGTGAGTCAGAAGACTGGAAGATCAAAAATGGTGGCAAATATTATGTTACTCGTAACGGTTCTTCAATCATCTCTTTTCAGATACCAAAGAAGACTTTTAAAGGCTTCCTTATGACAGCAAGCCATAGCGATTCTCCGACATTTAAGATCAAATCTAATCCGGAGATGGAAGAAGGCGGAATGTACGTTAAGCTTAACGTTGAAGGTTATGGCGGAATGCTTGACGGCCCATGGTTTGACAGACCTCTTTCCATTGCTGGAAGAGTATTTGTCAAGGATGATGACAATAACATTTCCATGAAGCTTGTTAACATAGACAGAGATCTTGTTATGATGCCTTCTCTTGCTATTCACATGAACAGAGAAGCAAATAACGGTTACAAGTTCAATGCCCAGAAAGATATGCAGCCAATCTACGGCGATATTTCTTCAAAGAAGTCTTTTGATAAATTGATAGCTAAGGCTACAGGAGTAAAGGAAAGTGACATTTTTGGAAGTGATCTTTTCCTTTACAACAGAGTTAAGCCTACTGTCTGGGGCGCTGGCAAAGAATATATCAGCTCATCAAGACTTGATGATCAGGAATGTGTATATACAACATTAGAAGCTTTCCTTAATTCAAAATCTGCTACACATACACTCATGCACTGTGTATTTGATAATGAGGAAGTTGGAAGCGGAACCAAGCAGGGAGCAGCATCTACATTCCTTAAGGATACTCTTGAGAGAATATGCGAAGGATGCGGACGTACAAGACAGCAGTATCATACAGCACTTGCACAGAGCTTCATGCTTTCTGCTGATAACGCGCATGCAATGCATCCTAATTACAAGGATAAGGCTGATCCAGTTAATCATCCTGAGATGAATAAAGGTATAGTAATTAAATTTAATGCAAACCAAAAGTATACTACTGACGGAGCTTCAGAAGCTATGCTTCGTATGGTTCTTGACAGAGCTAAGGTTCCTTATCAGATGTTTACTAACAGAAGTGACATGCCTGGTGGATCTACACTTGGTAATATCAGTAACACACAGGTTGCTCTTAATACAGTAGACATAGGACTTGCACAGCTTGCAATGCATTCACCTTATGAAACAGCAGGCGCTAAGGATCCTAAGTATATGGCTGATGGCGTTAAGGCATTCTATGAATCTGACATCGATATTCATATCTCTTAAATATGTATTGTTGTAAGATTATATGTAATCATTTATAATTAATAGATAAATAGTTTTAATGAAAGTAGGACTAGTTTTTATGGGTTTGTTTGATTTATTCGGGGGAAGTAAAAAGAAAGAAGAAGAAGCGGCTGCCCAGGCCGAGAAGCTGAAAGAAGAGCAGGCGCTCAAAGATAAGGAAGATCAGATAGCTGCGCATGAAGGTCTTGAATGGCCTCATCCAGTACCGATATCCAGAGTTCGTCCATCAGGAGAAGAACCTGATAAGTTTGAAGATCCGGTATCTCCGGAACGTAAAGATGAGATCGGACCACTTATTTACGAAGAGAGGATCAGTCTTGATACACTCAAGTTCCTGACCCTTCCGGAACTTTTGTTTGTACTTACAACACAGGAATATTTCAATTCCAAGAGTAAGCTTAACAACTTTAGTGAGAATCATCGTATTCTTTACAATGAACTTTTAAATCGTGTACGTGATGCAAAGACAATCTACTGTCTCTACGACGATGCGACCAAGTTCCCATTTGTTGAGAACGGAATGGCATATATCTATCTGGAAAAAGAGATCGCAGAGCAGGTAGTAGAAGCTTATGGCAAACAGTTCAGAAAACTTATGGTAAAAGAGTGCCCTGCTGTTCCTGAAGGTGCAGAGAATACTGACAGAGGATTCTTTGATTATCTGTACTATCTTGGAATAGAGAGGATCATTATTGATAATGGTCGTTACAGAGCAAGATTTTCAAGAAGTGAGATCGTAGCTCCACCTAATTTTGCAGATGACAAGAAGCAGGCTCCGATGAACCCTCAGCTCAGGCTTGCTATGCTTGACTTTTTATCAGAGGCTCGCTGGCCTGTTAAGTATGAAAAGAGAACACAGGTTGTTCAGACCAAGGAAGCACGTATGGTTGCCCTTGCAAGAGCTGGACGCTTTATCGTTCCTATTCAGCATGAAGGTCCTGCTGAGATGATGAACGATGGACGTATCAAGTTCAACAAGGATACTAAGCTCCGCTTCCCAGTTATGAAGACCAATAACGGAAAGTTATTCCTTCCTATCTTTACTGATGGTATCGAATTTGCCAAGAAGTTTGGAAGAGAAGGATTTGAAGGTGCTGTATTCAAATTCAGCGATATTCTTAGATTCGTTCAGGACAAGGATGGACTTGCTATCAATCCTATGGGAGAGAACATTATGCTTCCTAAGGATAAGATGATGGCACTTGAAGCAGCTTCACAGGTTATCGCAGCTAAGAATGCTGCAGGTAAGCCTGCTAAAGAGGCAAGCGCTCAGGATATCATCAAGAGAGCAAGCGCAGAAGATGTTGCTCAGAAGATCATTCAGATGCCTAAACGTAGCGATAATGTAGCTGAAACAGAAGATACAAATGCCACAGAAAATAATGATAACGGCGAAGAAATAGCTGATATCACACCTGAAAACTGAGATTTAGATTAACAAGTAAACCTTCTAATATGAAAGGCGGTTTAAATGTTTGATCGTATGTTGGGTAACTATCTTGTAGAACAGGGAAGACTGACAGGTGAGCAGGTTAAAGAGGCTTATGAGAAGCAGTCACAGAGTCGCGCCAGACTTGGAGTCATAGCTGTGACTGAAAAGCTCATGACTATAGCTCAGGCTGAGCAGGTCAATTCCCTTCAGGCGTCGAAAGATAAGTTCTTTGGTGATCTTGCCATTGAAATGGGTTATCTTACACCTGAACAGGTCACAAAGCTATTAGGTGAGCAGGGCAACGAGTTTATGGCTTTCTCACAGGCTTTGGTTGATCTTGGTTTTTTGTCCCTTGATGAAATATCTAATCTTTCTCAGGAATATGCTAATAAGTATGGACTTATGGAGTCTGAGATTGATGCACTCAAGTGCAATGATATTGCTCGGATAGTTCCTATTTTTACTAAGGATGCAGACGAGAAAACAGTTAAGATGCTGATAGTTGCTATTAAAAACATCTATCGCCTTGTTGATCAGCATGTTACGATCGGTTATCTTGAAAAGAAGGCCGCTGTATCTGGCGAATGCGTGGGTTACCAGAAAACAATCGGCAGAGATAAGATCTGTAACTGCATATCAGGAAGTTATTCAGACCTCCAGAAAATGGCTATGAGCTATACAAAGGAGGAATTCATAGAGACCAGGGAAGATGCTCTGGACGCGCTTTGCGAACTCATCAATTGTGTTAATGGAATATATGCTACGCAGGAAAGCACTGAGAGTGAAATGATAGATCTGGAACCACCGGTTTATATTACTCATTTTGCTAATATCAAGGCTCCTGAGGTTTATTCACTGCCTGTTTATTGCAGCAATGCAAATGTTTTTATCAATATATCTGATGCGGAAAAAACAGAAATTGGCTGATACATACACCTAGTTGTGAGGAGGATATGGCATGGCAAACGTTCTTATAGTAGATGATTCCAGAACATCCAGAAGAGTGCTTCGAGATATACTCGAACGTAATGGTCATACTGTTGTTGGAGAAGCAGTAGATGGTAAGGAAGGCTATGATATGTATCAGACACTCAAGCCTGACGTAGTTACCATGGATATTACTATGCCAGTTATGGATGGCATAGATTCTCTTAAACTTATCATGAGATTTGATCCCCAGGCTAAGGTTGTTATGGTAACCGCAGCCGGACAGAAACAGAAGATGATGGAAGCTCTCAAGATTGGTGCTGTAGAATTTATCTCAAAGCCTCTTGATGAAGAAGCTATTGTTAAGACGCTAAAAGAGCTTGGTTAAGTTAACCAAGCCCCTGTAAGCTTCTTATATCCATCCACCATCTAATGTAATAATCTGCCCAGTCATATATTCGGGGGATGTAATTATTTTTAATGTCATATCTGCGACTTCTTCCGGCGTGCCCATTCGGCCCGCCGGTATTTCATTTCTTAGAACTTCAAGATCTTCATCTGACAGATGAGATCTGTTCATATCGGTATCAATCACACCGCAGGATATAGCATTGACACTTATTTTAGAAGGCGCAAGCTCTTTTGCCAGAGCCCTTGTAAAACCGTTCACACCACCTTTGCTTGCAGAATAGGCGACTTCTGTTGAGGCTCCGACCTGTCCCCATACAGAAGATATATTGACGATCCTACCGCCACCAAGACGAAGCATAATAGGCACAGCGCATTTTGATGTGTTATACAAAGATGATAGATTGGTCCTGATGACTTTATCCCATTCATCGGGTGTCATATCAGTAAGGAGTCCAAGCCAGGCTATTCCGGCGTTATTGATCACAATATTAACGAGAGGAATCTGCTCGAACATTTTGGATACATCGTTATAATCACCGACATCGCATACAAATGGAATACAGCTGATTTCATATGTCTTAGACAGCTCGGCACAATAATCCTTAAGTTCATCTCCATGATGAAGACAAGTCAGGTAAAGGTTATAGCCATTTTCGGCAAGTTTTTTAGCGATTGCTTTTCCAATACCTCTGGATGCACCGGTTATAAGAACGTATTCGTTCATATTTTAAGCTCCTTATGAAAGAAAATATCGTCATCAGCCTGTGACAGACTGTTTTATAAAGAATTAATCCCTTATTTATAAGTTATGTTAACAAAGTAATTGACAAAAGACAAACTAAGTGTGTATTATAAAAATACAAAACTAATTGCACACAATTTAATTATGCAACCATAATTTACAGATCGGTAGTCAGTGAGTATTTAAAGAAGCCATACACACCGCATCTAAACCATATTATTCCAGAACGCATAAGGAGGATCATATATGTACGATACACTTATAATTGGTAGTGGCCCTGCAGGTTTATCAGCTGCAGTATATGCAAAGAGAGCAGATCTTAATGTGGCTGTTATAGAAAAAGAATTTTCATCTGGCGGTCAGATACTCAATACATATGAAGTTGATAATTATCTGGGATTACCTGGTATAAACGGCTTTGATATGGGAATGAAATTCAGAGAGCACGCTGATAAGCTTGGAGCTCCATTCCTTGAAGGTAATGTATCAGGTATAGAGATAGTTGAAGAAGGAAGTGATACAAAGCTTCCTGTATTTAAGGTAAATACAGATAATGGATCTTATGAAACCCATACTGTAATAATTGCATCAGGTGCAAATCATTCAAAACTTGGAGCACCAGGTGAGGATGAGTTTACAGGAGTTGGCGTATCTTATTGCGCAACCTGTGATGGAGCTTTCTTTAGGGGAAAGACAGCAGTTGTAGTTGGCGGCGGAGACGTAGCAGTAGAAGATGCTATTTTCCTTGCAAGAGGTTGCAGTAAGGTTTACCTCATTCATAGAAGAGATGAACTTAGAGCTGCTAAGTCACTCCAGAATGAATTATTAGCTCTTCCTAATGTAGAAGTGGTTTGGGATAGCGTTGTAAAAGAGATAAGAGGAAACTCAAAAGTTGAGTCTGTTCTTCTCCAAAATGTTAAAACAAAAGAAGAAACTTCTCTGGATACAGATGCATGCTTTGTTGCAGTTGGAATCACTCCTGAAACAGATAAGTTTAAGGATCTTGTAGAGTGTGATGAGAAAGGATACATTATAGCTCCGGAAACTGGAAATACTTCACGTCCGGGAATATATGTAGCCGGCGATGCACGTAAGAAACGCCTTCGCCAAATTGTTACAGCTGTAGCTGACGGTGCTAATGCAGTTACAGCTATACAGGACTTTCTTGTTGGGAAATCGTAACAATTATCGAGAGTAAGTTATATACGCAACTCAGACAATTTATATAAAAAAGATTCAAGTTGTCAGACAACTTGAATCTTTTTTATTGATAAAAGTGTCCAAAAAACGCTATTATAATCCGCATTATTTGTGGAATTTTAAGAGAAAGTAAATTATTACATTTCAAAATTGCTACAAGTATTGACAAAATTAGGTGTAGGCGGTATATTAAATATCGGTGTAACAATTTCGTAACAATGTAGGGAGGCCAAACATTGAACAGAGTTGGTAAGCAGTTCGCCGTATGTGTTTTGACGGCTGCTGTAACATTTACAGGCGCGGGAATCGAAGCGATGGCTGGATCATCCGTAACATCAGTACTTCCTTCCGCCGGAATAGGATATGAACTTGCTCCAGATCAGGTTGAGGTATCAAACCTTCAGGAAGATGAGCAGTCTGATTCTTCAGCGGACTCAGCTTCTTCAAGTACCGGTTCTTCATCAAGCAGCTCATCCGGATCTTCATCGACCTCAACTAAGGAAGCTACAAATACTACTCCTCTTTCATCAAGAGTAGACGAAGAGGTTCTTAGTGATATTGAAGAGGCAACTGGTGCTACCACCACAACTAATGACGAGGAAGAAGTATTTTCAAATCTGGTAATCGCTCAGGTACATGATTATGTAAACGTAAGAAGCGGACCTAGTGAAAATGATGAAATAGTTGGTAAGCTTTATAACAATTCCGTAGGTACTTACCTTGGAGAAGAGAACGGATGGTATCAGATCAAATCTGGTTCTGTTACAGGTTATGTAAAAGCTGAATATTGTGTAACAGGTCAGGCTGCAGTAGAACTTGCTCCAAAGGTTGGAAAACGAATCGCTACAGTAACAACAACTACTCTTAAGGTTCGTAAGGAAGCCAGCACAGAATCAGAAGTACTTGGACTTGTTCCTATTGATGATGAACTTGTAGTTTTAGAAGAACTTGATGGCTGGGTTAAGGTCGAGATCGAAGAAGGTGAAGGATACGTATCAATGGATTACGTAAAACTTTCCACTGAATTCGTTCAGGCTGAATCCAAGGCTGAAGAAGAAGCAAGACTTGCTAAGGAAGAAGCTGCAAAAGAAGCTGCAAGAGCATCTGCAAGCTCCAATACTTCCAAGTCAACATCTTCTAAGGATGTTAAGTCAGCAGAGCAGTTTACAACTGAGAAGAGCTCAATTGGTGAAGCTGTTGCAGCATTTGCTGTTCAGTTCGTTGGTAATCCATACGTATATGGCGGAACAAGCCTTACAAATGGATGTGACTGCTCAGGTTTCGTAATGAGTGTATATGCTAACTTCGGTGTTAGCCTGCCACATTCATCAGCAGCTGATAGAAATGTTGGTGCAGCAGTAGATGGACTTGCTAATGCACAGCCTGGTGATATCGTATGCTACTCAGGTCACGTTGCTATCTATATTGGTGGCGGACAGATCGTACATGCTTCTACATCCAAGACCGGTATTATCATTTCTAACGCTAACTATAGAACACCACTTGCTGTTCGTAGAATCTTCTAATTTTCATAAAAATATCAGGAAGCTGTCGCTTGTGCGGCAGCTTCTTTTTATGGGTAATCTTTATGGATAAAAGATTACTGTAAATGACGGTATTTCTTACTTTGAACAAAGTGTGAACAATCTTTATGTTAGCGTTGTTTAATTGCATATTAGTCAGCAATGATGCTATACTATACGTATCAAAGGAAATCATACATTCTTGAACTAATGTTCAAGAATGTATCAAATAGGCCAATTGAGAATGCCTTCGGCATTGAGCCTATTTGACAGTCGATTCACTGAATCACGAAATGCGCAGTGAATCCGCATTTCTGTAATTTAAGTTCAAGAATGTATCAATAATTTCCAAGTAAAGAGGTGACTGCCATGAAATTCACAATTATAGGTAAAAACATTGATGTAACTCCCGGACTTAAAGCAGCGGTTGAAGAGAAGCTTGGTAAGCTTGAAAAGTATTTCAATCCAGATACAAACGTAAACGTAACATTACATGTTGAAAAAGACCGTCACAAAATCGAAGTCACGATCCCGGTCAAAGGTAAGATCATCCGTTCTGAACAGGTCAGCAGCGATATGTACGCTTCTATAGACCTTGTCGAAGAAGTCATCGAACGTCAGCTCAAAAAATACAAGAATAAGATCATTGATAAGCATCAGGCTGAAAAGAGCGCATTTAAGACAGAATTCATCGAACAGGATTATATGGATGAAGATGAGATCCGTATCGAGCGTGTTAAGAAGTTTGATCTTAAGCCAATGTATCCTGAAGATGCATGCGTACAGATGGAACTCTTAGGACACAGCTTCTATGTATTCATCAATGCAGAAACAGATGAGACCAATGTAGTATATAAGAGAAAAGGTAATACATACGGTCTTATTGAGCCAGAGATCTAAAAACGAGATCAGATATCTAATTTAATATATGAATTAAAGAGGATGTATTTTGTACATCCTCTTTTTTATGGAAGAGGGTGCATGGCAAAACGAAATGATGATCTGATTTGGGGACATTTGGCAATGTCGCAATTTGCCCATAATTGTTTATGATATTTCGTGTTATATTACATTGATATAATAGTGCAAAAAGATATATAATTTTAAAGGTGAGTTTTCTGACGAACTAATATATTTCATTATTTTGATTTGATAAATTTCTATACCTTTTTGGATTTCGTAAATATATAAATTATATCTTGATTTTCACATGCTTCGGATGCTTTATTCATGCGTGTTTCCATATACAGAAACTTATAAATTCACGATAGAGTTTTTTAATAATTGTAAACGCTTACACTTTGTTAAAATTATTGCAATCTCATTTGACAATGTGGTATAATGAACCTGTTGTGATAAAAAATTAACAATCGTTACCATGTTTAGTTGAGTTCTATATTATCAGTAATATTCATGGTAACCAAAAGCTCTACAATTTTTTCAAGCAATACAATTAAATATGTAACTAAAAGCTCTCATAAGGGCTCAATTACACAACGGAGGTATAAGAATGGCAAAGAAAGTAGTTTTAGCTGGTGCATGTCGTACAGCAATCGGAACAATGGGTGGATCACTTAGCACAATTCCCGCAGCAGAGCTGGGTGCTATCGTTATCAAGGAGGCTCTTAACCGCGCAGGCGTTAAACCTGAAGACGTTGATCACGTATACATGGGATGTGTTATCCAGGCTGGACAGGGACAGAACGTTGCTCGTCAGGCTTCAATCAAGGCTGGTCTTCCAGTAGAAGTTCCTGCAGTTACAACTAACGTTGTATGTGGTTCAGGTCTTAACTGCGTTAACCAGGCTGCACAGATGATCATGGCTGGTGATGCTGATATCGTTGTTGCTGGTGGTATGGAGAACATGTCACTTGCGCCATTTGCTCTTCCTGGTGGCCGTTACGGATATCGTATGATGTGGCCAAGCCAGAGCCAGGGTGGTCTTGTAGACACTATGGTTAAGGATGCTCTTTGGGATGCTTTCAATGATTATCACATGATCCAGACAGCAGACAACATCTGCACAGAGTGGGGTCTTACACGTGAAGAGCTTGATGAGTTTGCAGCTAAGAGCCAGAACAAGGCTTGTGCAGCAATCGAAGCTGGCGCATTCAAGGATGAGATCGTTCCTGTAGAAATTAAGAAGAAGAAAGAGACAGTTATCTTCGATACAGATGAAGGCCCAAGACAGGGTGTTACACCTGAATCTCTTTCAAAGCTTCGCCCTATCAACAAAGACGGATTCGTTACAGCTGGTAACGCTTCAGGTATCAACGATGGTGCAGCAGCACTCGTAGTTATGTCTGAAGAGAAGGCTAAGGAGCTCGGCGTTAAGCCTATGGCTACATTCGTAGCTGGAGCACTTGCTGGTGTTCGTCCTGAAGTTATGGGTATCGGTCCTGTAGCAGCTACACAGAAGGCTATGAAGAAGGCTGGTATCGAGAACGTATCTGAGTTCGATATCATCGAGGCTAACGAAGCATTCGCAGCTCAGTCTGTAGCAGTTGGTAAGGATCTTGGAATCGACGTTGACAAGCAGCTTAACCCTAACGGTGGTGCTATCGCTCTTGGACACCCTGTTGGAGCATCAGGTGCTCGTATCCTTGTAACACTTCTTCACGAGATGCAGAAGAAAGACGCTAAGAAGGGTCTTGCAACACTTTGTATCGGTGGCGGTATGGGATGCGCTACAATCGTTGAGAAGTACGAATAATTAAAATATCAGAGGGTGTGTTGATCTTTTAAGGGTCACTCCACACCCTCTTAATACTGCTAATAATTGGAGGACGAATCAATGAGTTTTGTTTTATATGAACAGAAAGATAAGATCGCTGTTGTAACTATCAACCGTCCGGAAGCACTTAATGCTCTTAACTCTGCAGTTCTTGATGAACTTAACACAGTTCTCGATAACGTTGATTTAAACACAGTTAGAGCACTTGTTCTTACTGGTGCAGGAGATAAGTCATTTGTTGCCGGCGCTGATATCGGAGAGATGTCAACACTTACAAAGGCTGAAGGTGAAGCTTTTGGTAAGAAGGGTAACGATGTTTTCCGTAAGCTTGAGACACTTCCTATCCCTGTAATTGCAGCTGTTAACGGATTTGCACTTGGCGGTGGATGCGAGATCTCTATGAGCTGTGATATTCGTATCTGCTCAGATAACGCTATGTTCGGTCAGCCAGAGGTTGGTCTTGGAATCACTCCTGGTTTTGGTGGAACACAGAGACTTGCAAGAACAGTTGGTGTTGGTATGGCTAAGCAGCTTATCTATACAGCACGTAACATCAAAGCTGACGAAGCACTTCGTATCGGCCTTGTAAACGCTGTTTATACTCAGGAAGAGCTTCTTCCTGCAGCTGAGAAGCTTGCAAGCACAATCGCTGGCAACGCTCCTATAGCTGTTCGTGCTTGTAAGAAGGCTATCAATGATGGTCTTCAGACTGATATCGACAGCGCACTTGTAATCGAAGAGAAGCTCTTTGGTTCATGCTTCGAGTCAGAAGATCAGGTTGAAGGAATGGCTAACTTCCTTCGTAAGAAAGATGATCCTAAGAAGGTTAAGCACGTAGATTTCAAGAATGCTTAATATCGATCTTTGATGTGATATTCATTACAAGGTGAGTATTACAGTCAAATAATCAGGGATTAAATAGACATATATCATTTAACGGAAAATAATAGATAAAATATATCTAAGGAGGATTTACAATGAAAGTAGCTGTAATTGGTGCAGGAACAATGGGTTCTGGTATTGCACAGGCATTCGCACAGTGTGACGCTGTTGAGACAGTTTATCTTTGCGATATCAAGCAGGAGTTCGCTGATGGCGGTAAGAGCAAGATCGAGAAGAATCTTGGACGTCTTGTTAAGAAGGAAAAGATGACTCAGGAAGCTGCTGATGCAATCGTAGCAAAGGTTAAGACAGGTCTTAACACAATCGCTACAGATCCTGATCTCGTAGTTGAGGCTGCACTTGAAGTTATGGATATCAAGAAAGCTTGCTTCAAGGAACTTCAGGAGAACATCGTTAAGAATCCTGATTGTATCTATGCTTCAAACACATCATCTCTTTCAATCACAGAGATCGGTGCAGGCCTTAAGACTCCTATCATCGGAATGCACTTCTTCAACCCAGCTCCTGTTATGAAGCTCATCGAGGTTATCTCAGGCGCTAACACACCTAAGGAGACAACAGAGAAGGTTATCGAGATCTCTAAGACTCTTGGTAAGACACCTGTACAGGTTAACGAGGCTCCTGGTTTCGTTGTTAACCGTATCCTTATTCCACTTATCAACGAAGGTATCTTCGTATATTCAGAAGGCATTTCTGATATCGAAGGCATCGATACAGCTATGAAGCTTGGATGTAACCATCCTATGGGACCCCTTGAACTGGGTGACTATGTAGGTCTTGATATCGTTCTTGCTATCATGGACGTACTTTACAATGAGACTAAGGATTCCAAGTATCGTGCATGCGGTCTTCTTCGTAAGATGGTTCGTGCAGGTCACCTTGGCGTTAAGTCAGGAATCGGTTTCTACAAGTACAACGAAGACAGAACAAAGACTCCTGTTGACAAGCTTTAATATTGCTAATCAGCTTCCCGGGATGGGTTAATCTGTCCCGGGAGTTACGGGTTATAGAAGTCTGTGATTTCTATGAACCTGTGTTGATAGAATAAACTGACGGCTATGCCGTCACAATAGAACTAAAGGAGAAAAAACATGGATTTTCAGCTGGATCAGAAGCATGAAATGGCAAGATCTCTTTTTAGAGAATTTGCTGAAAAAGAAGTAAAGCCTCTCGCAATTGAGACAGACGAGACAGAAGTTTTCCCACGCGAGACAGTTACAAAGATGGGAAAGAGCGGATTCTTAGGAATTCCGGTACCGAAGGAATACGGCGGACAGGGATGCGATCCTCTTACATACGTAATGTGCGTAGAAGAGCTCGCTAAGGTTTGCGGTACAACATCTGTTATTGTATCTGCACACACATCTCTTTGCGTAGATCCAATTCTTACATATGGTACAGAAGAGCAGAAGCAGAAATACGTTCCGGACCTTGCTTCAGGTAAGAAGCTTGGTGCTTTCGGTCTTACAGAGCCTGGCGCTGGTACAGACGCTCAGGGTGTTCAGACTAAGGCTGTTCTTTCAGAGGACGGAAAGACTTGGACACTTAACGGCTCTAAGTGCTTCATCACAAACGGTAAGGAAGCTGATGTTTATATCATCATCGCTTACACAGATATCGTTGAAGATAAGAGAGGCAGAAAGCAGAAGAAGTTTACTGCATTCATCGTTGAGAAGGATACACCTGGTTTCACATTCGGAACTAAGGAACACAAGATGGGTATCAGAGGATCAGCTACATACGAGCTTATCTTCCAGGATTGCGTAATTCCTGCAGAGAACCAGCTTGGTGCTCGCGGTAAGGGATTCCCTATCGCTATGCATACTCTTGACGGCGGACGTATCGGTATCGCTGCTCAGGCACTTGGTCTTG